>CAYTWV010000042.1:0-6705 GCA_964442235.1 uncultured Myxococcales bacterium
ACACGCAACTTCGTCGACTTCTCGGCCTTCGTGACGTTTTTTCCCCAACTTGTGGCGGGGCCCATCGAACGGGCTACCAACCTGTTGCCCCAGTTCCAGGCGCCTCGCTGCTTCGACTACACCAAGTCCGTCGACGGAACCCGCCAGATCCTCTGGGGGTTGTTCAAGAAACTGGTCATTGCCGATGGGTGTGCCGAGTATGCCAACACCATCCTGAACAACCCCTCGTCGCAGTCAGGAAGTGCCGTACTTCTGGGCCTCTTCTTTTTTGCGTTCCAAATCTACGGAGACTTTTCGGGGTACTCAGACATCGCAATCGGGACGGGCCGGCTGTTCGGATTCACCCTGATGAAGAACTTTGCCTTCCCTTATTTCAGTCGAGATATCGCCGAGTTCTGGAGGCGATGGCACATCTCGCTCTCCACCTGGTTTCGAGACTATCTTTACATTCCGCTGGGGGGCAGCAGGGGACCGTTAGCGGTGGTGGTGCGAAACACCTTCATCGTGTTTGTGGTGAGCGGATTCTGGCACGGGGCCAACTGGACCTTTGTGGTCTGGGGTGCCCTAAATGCGATCTATTTTATGCCCCTGGTGCTGTTGAAGCGGAATCGCACCAATCTGGATGTTGTAGCGCAGGGCCGCATGCTGCCCACATGGCGTGAACTGCTGGCCATGGGTACCACATTTGCGCTGACGCTGCTTGCGTGGCTCTTTTTTAGAGCCCCGGACATGGCCACAGCCGCCACATGGCTGGCACAGATCTTTTCGGCGGGCCTGATTACCATCCCCTCTTTCCCGGGTGCCATGCCTGCCTTCTGGATGCTTTGGGTTGTGGCCTTGTTCCTGGCCGTCGAGTGGTTGGGACGAGACAAAGAGTATGGCCTGCAAGCCGTGGCCGGGATTCGAAACCCCTGGCTGCGCTGGGGCTGTTACCAGGCTACGGCGGTGGTATTGCTGCTGCTGGGCCGGTTCGGAAATAACGAATTTATCTACTTCCAGTTCTAGGGGCAGTGGTGAAGGCGTACCTGAAAAAGACCGCTTGGTTGATGGCTCCGCTGGCCCTGGTGGTCATGGCGGTCAACTTTTTCGGGGATGCGGCGAATATCTACTCCGACGTAGAGGAACGTATGGCCACGGCCATGGTGGCAGGCCTTCACGTCGCCAACGCCTACAACTATGATGAGCGAATCCTGCAGCGCAAACTCATCGAGAGGGACCCAACCCCGCCGGAATTGTTGGTCCTGGGCTCCAGCCGGGTGATGCTGTTCGACGGCAAACTCTTCTCGGCTTCAGCCTTCCGAAATCATGGGGTGGGAGGTGCCACCCTGGAGGACATCGCGGGAATCTATCAACTTCACAAGAACAACACCTCTTTGCCCAAGCGTATTGTGCTGGGCCTGGACCCTTGGATCTTGAACGACCACAACAGCCTGGACAAGTGGATGGAGTTCCTGCCCGAGTTCTCCCAATTCATGGACCAGGATCCCCCCTGGTCGCCGCTTCGACCTCAGCGCAAGGCCCTGGGCCAACTGATTTCGCCCTCCTATTTCCAGCAGTCCCTTCCCATGCTTTACGATCGCCTCTTCCACCCCGAATTGACCGAAATTCAGCCTGTTTCCGAGGTTCAGGGAGAGTCGTTCATTCGTATGTCCGACGGTTCGGTCCGTTACCAGGCCGAAATCACCCAAGCCTCCCCAGAGCAGGTGGACGAACGGGCCCGAACGGCCCTGGGTGGGTTCTTCAAGATGGATCGTTATACCGAACTCTCTGCTGCCAAAAAACAAATTCTGGAGCGGCTGCTGGACGACTGGGCCGCCCAGGGAATCCAGGTCCAACTGGTGCTGATTCCCTTCCACCCCATCGTGTATGCCGATTTGGTTTCCAAGGACCGGTACGCTGTGCTGCCTCAGTTCCAGCACTATGTGATCGAGCTTGCCGCCCAAAAGGGCGTGCGGCTGACCGGCAGCCTGGATCCTGGGGATCTGGGTATGGGCCGGACTCATTTCTACGACTCGATGCACATGAACCCGGCGGGTGTGGCCAGAGTATTGGAAGGGGCTGACCGGTTCGGAAATAGCGAATTCATATACTTCCAGTTTTAGGGGCGGTGGCGAAGTCGTCCCTGGAGAAGAGCGCCTGGGGTCCACCACAGCCCAGAACCGTATCCCCCTTGCCCCGCCCTTGACACGATAACGAGAATGCATTATCAATAGGCATCTCAGGAGGCGGGTGCATTGGCCCAACGTCAAACCAGGCAGAGACAGGCGATTCGGGATGTGCTGCAAAACGCACAGGGTCCCCTGCTGCCTTCTCAGGTCTTGGCGCTGTCGCAGGGCGCCGTTCCCAACCTGGGAATTGCTACGGTTTATCGGGCCTTGACCGAGTGGCTTGGCGAGGGGTGGCTTTGTACGGTGAACATCGGCGGAGAAATTCGATTTGAGTGTGCCGATCGGGGCCACCATCATCATTTCCTGTGTCGAGAGTGTCGACGGGTCTTCGATCTTGCAGGATGTCATCTTGCCACGTCGGCCATGGTGCCGCCGGGTTTCCAGGCTACCGAACACGAGGTTCTAATCGCCGGGCGTTGCTCTGATTGTGCTCTCTTGCCCGGGGGCACGGCATGAGCAGAAATCCGTCACTTAATCAGGCACTCCATCAGGGCCAAGTGTCGCCCAAACGCCGCTTGGCGGCCCTGGGTTTGTTTGTGGCGTTTGTCGCCGGATTCCAACTGCTTCCCGTTGCCCACTTTGCGTTCTGCAGCCACGACCTGGCCTTGGATGGCCAAGTTGTGCATACCGGGCGAACCTGTAATTCTGACTCTCATACAACCCATGACGAACCGACGTCCGCCAGCCAGCCCGTGCAGCCGTCGGGCAGTCCGAGGGACTCTGGCGAATCCGCTTCCGACCACTGCGCCGTGTTTCAGGCGCTGCAGCAGTCCGCCGAAGAACTTGCCGTCCCCTCTGTGCTGTTCCTGGTCTTAAGGGCAGTCCCCGTCTTCCCGGAAATGCGAAGTCAGGACTGGCCAGCCAGTTTCAAGCGGTACCTGCTGGCACCCGCAACGTCTCCGCCCAACTTCGTGTGACCGTCTAAACAAACATCGAACACGCGTCCGGACTGTGGTTCGTCGGCCTTGCTGATGCACCACGCTGTTGGGAGGATGAGTTATGCGCACCCTGTGCACGGGAACGACGTTGCTGTTCCTGACGCTTCTGCCCCATGCGGGCAAAGCCCAAGAGGGGGAGTCCACATCGGTAGGTTCCGAACTTGTGGGCAACGAGATGAACCCTTCTATTTCGTTGATACTGGACTTTACGGGGGCCTTTTTTTCCCAGGATGACCGAGTTCACCTGGGCGGGCATGCTCCTACATCCACGGGGATGTCTCTGACTGGGGCCGAAATGGCCGCTTCAGCCAATGTGGACCCCTATTTTCGTTTTGACATGGCGTTTTGTTTTGGCCACATGCACCTGGAGGAGTTTTATCTGACGACTCTGGGCCTGCCACTGAATCTGCAAGCCCGTGCCGGGCTGTTTCTGGCCAGACAGGGCCGTTTGAACAACACCCATCCTCACTCCTGGACCTTCGGTCTGGGGACGTTGCCCAACCAGTATCTTTTTGGTGCCGAGGGTTTGGGGTCACCCGGGGTTGAGCTTTCCTGGCTTGTGCCGCTGCCCTGGTTTTCCGAGTTGGTGGTGGGATCCCTTCATGGCGGGTCCGGGTCGTTCCGGACCAAGTCCCTATCCGAGGGTGAGCCTCGTCCCAAGGACTTCGTCTACCCCGTGCGCTTGACGAACTTCTTTGATCTTTCCGACGACTGGGCTCTTCAGACCGGCCTGAATGCGGTGTTTGGCCCGTCCACCATCGGTCCCGAGGTTGGAAACCGGGCGTCGGCCTATGGTGTGGATCTGTTCCTGAAATTCAGGCCCATCGGGTGGGGCGAGACCGGGTCGTTTTTTGTGGCGATGACGTTGGAAACCTGGCTGCGAGAGATGGAAGTCCCCGGCGACATCTGGCGCGATGTCGGGGGCTATGCCGACTTGATCGTGGGCCTCAGCCAGCGATGGCAGGTGGCAGCACGAGGTGAACTTTGGAGGCGACTATCCGGCGAAACTCCCGACGCCACAAACGGGCGGGGTACGCTGGGTCTGGACACGAAACGAGCTAGCGCTGCGCTTTTGTTCCTGCCTACCCACTTCAGCAAGGTTCGACTGCAGTACACCGCTGAACAGGTCGAGGGCTTCGATTTGAACCACATCGTGCTGTTCCAACTGGAGATTTCCGCTGGTGCCCATGGCGCTCACGGCTATTAGGAGGATCAGATGAATCGCCTGTTAACTTCCTTTGTCCTGCTTATGTCCCTGGGGCTGGGCTCACAAGCCGAAGCCAAGGTTAGAGTTATTGCGACCATTCCCGATTTTGCTTCAATCGCACGGGAAGTGGGTGGTGATCTAGTCGAGATCGCTGCCATGGTTCGGCCCACGCAGGACCCTCACTTTATGGACCCCAAACCAAGCTTCGTGGTGGCCCTGAACAAAGCCGATTTGCTCTTGTTGGCCGGAATGGAACTGGAGGGAGGTTGGCTTCCGCCTCTGCTGTTGTCCGCCCGAAACAGTCGCATTCAAAAGGGAGGAGACGGTTACCTGGACTGCTCCACGCTTATTGTGCCCAAAGAGGTTCAGTCTGCGGATCGCTCCAAAGGTGATGTCCACCCGGGTGGCAATCCCCACTACTGGTACGACCCCAGAAACGGAATTCGGTTGGCCAAAGGCATTGCGGCCAAACTAGCGGTCTTGGACCCTGACAATGCCGAGGCCTATGCGCAGCGCTGCGACGCGTTTGTGAAGAAACTCCAGGGACACATTGCGGACTGGCACAAGCGGCTGGAACCCCTAAAAGGGGCGCCTGTGGTGGTCTATCACAAAAGTTGGGTCTACTTCCTGGATTTTGCGGGCCTGACCGAAGTGGGGGCTTTGGAACCGAAGCCCGGAATCCCCCCCAGTCCGGCGCACGTGGCCGAACTGTTGAAAAAGACCCAGTCGGCCAAGGTTCGCTGGGTGCTGCAAGAGTCGTTTTACCCCTCGCAATTGGCACAGCAGTTTGCCGAAAAGAGTGGGGCAAGACTCCTGGTCCTGCCCACGATGGTGGGTGCTTCGGGGACCAAAAACTACGTTGATGTAATCGAAAAAATGGTTGTGGAGTTGCTAAAATGAGGACCAAAATGTCGAACAATATCGCCATCGCATCTGTTGTGCTGTCGCTTTCGCTTCTGGGCGTTGCCGGATGTGCCGAAGAGGGAGAATCGGGCAGCACCACCGTGGACTGTGGTGGGCATGGCTCCGAACACGATGGGCATTGCCATTGTGATCCCGGATACCTGTTTGCGGAGGAGACCTGTGTGGACCCCAAGGCCATTACGGCAATCTGTGAAGAACACCAGGAGCACTCGGAGGATGTCATCGATGCCGATGCCGACGTGACCGCAGCCGAAGAAGAGCATCACCACGATGCGTGTCTGTGCCCGGCTACGGGCGAATGTCATTGTGAGAATGGGACGGTGGAGAGCTTTGGCACTGAACGGTTCTGCGTTCCCGAGTTGCATGAGGATGAGTGAGAAGACCATGGGCGAGGTTACAAGCGAAAATAGGCGTTTGATTCAGGCAGTGGGTCTCTCTATCGGGTACGGTCGTCGAGTTCTGCTATCCGGAATCGATCTGGATGTCGTTCGAGGTCAAGTCCTGGCGCTGGTGGGGCCCAACGGGGCAGGGAAGACGACCCTGTTGCACACTCTGATGGGGCTGACGCAGCCCCTTGCGGGCCAAGTTAAGCGACTGTCGGGGCTTCGGGTGGGGTATGTGCCCCAGCGTGGGCAACACGATCCGATCTTCCCGCTGACTGCCTTGGATGTGGTGCGAGGTGGGGGTGCTGCCGACGGGCACTTCCCCTCGTTGGCTACACTGCGGGATTCGGCCGTCGCGCTGAGCCAAGTTGGACTTGCTGAGGCAGCAGGCACCCTGTTTCGCCAGCTTTCGGGGGGCCAGCAGCAGCGAGTTCTTCTGGCCCGCGCCCTGGTCCGAAAGCCGGACTTGCTGGCTCTGGACGAACCTACGGCAGGAATGGACATTCCCGCGGAGTGGGACTTGATGTCGCTGGTACAGGGGCTTGCCGCGCAAAACGGCATGTCCGTGCTTTGGGTCACACACCAGTTGCATCTGGCGGCCCGGTTTGCGCAGCACATTGCGCTGATCAACTCCGATTCGGGGCTGTTCTGCGTAGACCTGGCCTCGACTCTGATGACCGGCCCTCGCCTTTCGCAGATCTTTGGCAGGCCCATGAGCGTCCTGGAGGTTGACGGCACCCAGTGGGTCGTCAGCCAGCAAAACGAGGTGGCGCCATGAGTTTCTGGGATGCCCAGTTCCTGTGGTTGGAGGTGGTTATCGCTGCAGCGGCGGTGGCTGCAGCAACGGCAGCGGTAGGGATTCAAACGACCTTGCGTCGTGTGGTTTTCCTTCCGGCCGCAGTCAGTCAGATGGCCGGAGCCGGCGTGGTGGTCGCCTTCTTGGTGGCGCACTTGCTGGCATCTCCAGCGGCCCCTCAGCCCGCTCATTCAGGGGCTCATCCGGTGGTTTCTGATTCAGATGAGTTGGCCACGAATCCGCTCCAGCCGCAGCCTTCTGCTGCTGCCGATGAGTTGCAGGCCACCCA
>CAYTWV010000042.1:6715-11892 GCA_964442235.1 uncultured Myxococcales bacterium
CACCCTTGGGCATTCGGGCGATGAGGGTGGCATTCCCATGGCCGACGACCGCGGAGTCTTTTCCGATGAGCCGCAGGCGCCTGCTTCGTCAAGCTCCGTTGTCAGCCCCACTGAGGTGGAAGTCGTGCAAACAATGCCTCTGCCTGAGGCCCAGCCTGATGTTCACGCTGCTGACAAACATGATTCCATGTCCGAACCTACGCATTCGTGTGAAGAGACGTGGTCGCTTCCCTGGCTGATGGCTTTGCTGTTTGCTTGTGGTGGTGCCTTGGCCTTGGGGTTTGTCCGGGAGGGCAACCAGACAACCAAGGGATGGATCATGGGGGCGGTGTTCATCGGTGCCTCGGCCCTGGTGCTGCTTTTGGGCGGATTGGTTTCGCAGGAGATGCACGATGTAAACGATGTGCTCTTCGGCAACGCCATTGCGCTCTCCAGCGGCCAGATGTGGCAGGCCGTAATTGTTTCGGCGTTGGTGGTGGCGCTGCACTTGTGGCTGGCGCCGCTCTTCTTTTCGTATGCCTTTGACCCCATCTCGGCCAGGGCGCACGGATTCCCCGTTCGAACGTTGGATGCTGTCTTGTTCTTTTCCATGGGACTGGCCATCGCCGCGGGAACCCGGGTGGTTGGAGCCTTGCCCGAGTTTGCCTTTGCGGTCTTTCCCGGAATGATCGCGCTGCGGCTGGTGCAAAAGGCCCGTTGGATTGTCGTGGTCTCGGCCATAACCGGTGCCGCCGTGGCCTTTGTCGGATATTGGGCCTCGTTTGTACTCTCGTTGCCAACCGGTGCGACCATGGCCACCGTGGCACTGCTGCTTTATCTGGTGGTTTTGTCCATGGGACAGATCCGTGCTGGGGTCCAGAACGTGTTTTCCCGAACCGCGGGGTGACTTGAATGCTTCAGCCCAGTCCAACAAGAGCCGTGCCCCAGGCCGCCGTTGCGCGCCGTGCGTGTTGGTGGTAGAACCGCACCAGATGGACGTTTTTGTCCGGTTCCGGAGGAAGCCATGAATTCCTGGTTTATGCGGCTGAAAGGTCGTTCTCTTACGGCGATGCTGAAGGCGGGGATTGCGCTCACGGGTTTGGCCCTGTTGCCCAGTGCGGCATCGGCGTCACCGGGTTCGGCGCAGAATACCGACAGTGTGGTTGGCATAGAACAGTTGGCAGAAACCAAGCCCTGCGACCCCGTGGCGGTTTACGGCCCCCCGATGTGCAGTTCGGATGAAGCGTGCATCAAGGAACATGGGGAAGGCTGGTATTGCAACAAAGAACATGGCTACGACGATGGCTGTGGCGGCAAAATCGAATGGCCCGTATGTGAGCAGAAGATTCCGGTGGCCCCTGTGCCGCCCAAGGTTGATGATCCGCCCCCGAAAGACCCCGAAGAGGTCCCCGGCGAACGCTGCCTCTACGGCCCTCCTTCGGTATAGCTAAATCCCGTCCTCCAGATTCCGCTCCATGCTATCTTGAGGTTCCGACTCGGGCTCCATTACGGGTGCACGATCGGGTTCCATCGGCTGGCCGCCGTCTGTTCCCCCATCGTCGTACTGCGAGGGGTCGGGATAGTACGGGGCCGACTCGCTGCGGGCCACCGTGGACCACAGAGCCACACCGGCCAGCATGCTGACAACCAGCGCCGAGCCCACGGTTCCCTGAATCTTCCATTCAAACCGACCTGCCTTGTAGGATGCGCTGCCCGAGGCCTTGACCAGGGCCGCAAGACTATCGATCAGTTGGAAGTAGAGCTTTCGTTCACTGAACAGCCCCTGAATCTCGTCGGGGAACTCTTCGGGAATCAGGCCATGAACACCCAGCACTACCATTCCGGCCCCCTTTACCCAGGAAGGAAGGGTCTTGAGCCATTCATTGATCCCGTTAGCGATGTCCACGCCTGCGTTGCCCAATTTCTCGTTGGGCACACTCAACGAGAACTTCAGCTCCTTTTCCGAGACGCCGATTCCGAAATCATCAAACATCTCAAGGATCGTCTTGGCGTCCCGGTCCATCATCACCAGCGGCCCGACGAATGAACCCCTTAATGCAGCAAAATCCGCAGAAATGATCAGCGCCGGTTTGGATACGGCTACGGCCGCTACGGGCCCAGCTACTTTGCCGGCCGCCAGATTCTTCGCTACGGCCGCCGCACGCACTGAGGTCTCGTCCCCAAGAACCCACTCCGTCGCCGTCATGTAATAGGCCGGTCGAATGGTAGCGCCCACGCCCAGATTGGCCTCCTCGGCGATGTGCAGCTCTTTGCCGCTGACCGTCTCCACTCGGTCCTTGGCCGACCCCAACAAATCGCCCAGCCGGGATTTGCCAAAGCTGCCCCGAACCACCACCAACGCCTGCACCGCATTGGGCGCAAGTTTGGCACTGAACGTCACCGTGGTCAGGTCGTGAAGGGGGTCCAGCCCGAACGACTGGAACGGACGCGTCACCTCGGTGGTGATGGCCGTAACCAACATGTTAAACTGGGGCCCCAGGGTGGCATCCTGCTTGATGGCAGGCAGCGTCCCCAATTTCTCTATGGGACCCACCACCAGATTCCACAACGCCGGAACGTCCAGCTTCAGGTATATGTCGGGCTTCTCCAGAGCATCCCCGGCCATGGCCGCCGAAGCGGGTTGAATATTGGCACCGGCAAGCGTGCACGCAGCTACCAAAGCCACCAGAGCAGAGCGAAGGAATCGATTCATTTGATCTCCTGTTATCAGAATGCCAGGCCGCAAGGTTAGCAGTCCCGCCCGCCGTCGGCAAGGCCACCTTTGGAACTCCAAACAATCCGACTCATTACATGGCCCCGGAACGGCCTGGATTGAGGGACCGCCATGGCACGGATCAGGGCTCGTTGCCCATCCATGCCCCTTCCAGGCTTGTCAGCGCCCGAGAGGATATGGCATGCTCGGCAGCTGGCGAAGTTGCGCGTGCAGAGCGGATGAGTGCTCTGGGCAGCGCACGCAACTCGGAGAGGTATCCTTTGGCGGTGTATGTACTTGGCTTTAATTGCAATGTGTACAATTCTGCCGCATGTTTGTTAAAGGATGGCGATCTGGTTGCTGCAGCGCAAGAAGAGCGATTTACCAGGGAAAAAAACACGGGAGACTTCCCGTTCTATTCCATTCGCTACTGCCTGAGTGAGGCTGGCATTGGCATAGAGCAGGTGGACCATGCCTCGTTCCACTGGAGGCCCTTTCACCACTTGCCCCGGCGCTTGATGCAGATTGCCTCGGGATTGCCACATTCGCTTCGGTTTTATGACAGCCACGCCGGCCGATTCTGGCAGATGGTCACCGCTCCCGATATTCTGAGACGCCATTTTCCCTCGCTCCCTGGCAAACCGTCGCCCAGGTTCCATCGGGTCCACCACCATATCTGCCACGGTTCCAGCGCCTATTTCTGCTCTGGATTCGATGAGGCAGCATTGCTGACTGTGGACGGTTCGGGCGAGATGGCCAGCAGCACCCTTGGGGTGGGCTCCGGCAACAGCGTTCGGCTTTTGCAGGAGACCTTTTTCCCACATTCTCTTGGGTATCTGTATGTGGCGCTGACTCACTATTTGGGCTTTCGGCCGGACAGTGACGAGTACAAGGTCATGGCCCTGGCCAGTTATGGTACTGCGGCCCTGAAAGAGGCCTTTGCTCCCATTGTCCGTATGGAGCCGGGCGGCAGATACCAGCTGGATCTCTCCTATATGGCGTTCCACAAGGGCATTCGAGATCCCTGGGTCTCCCCAAAGTTTATTGCCACGTTTGGCCCACCTCGCAAGATTGGGGAGCCCATTGAGCAGCGTCATAAAGACCTGGCCCATGCACTGCAGAAACGATTCGAAGAAGTGGTGCTGCATATGGCCCTGGAGGCACACCTCCTCACGGGTTCCAAACGCCTGTGTTACGCAGGGGGCAGCGCGTTGAACTCGGTCTTGAACACAAGGCTGCTGACCGAGACTCCCTTCAAAGAGGTCTATATCCAGCCGGCAGCAAACGATGCGGGAACCGCGATAGGCAGCGCAATGTACACGTATCATTCGACCTTGGGGTACCCTCGCGGCGGGGGCATGGAGCATGCGTACCTGGGGCCTGCGTACAGTGACCAGGCCTGCGCAGATGCACTGGAACATGCGGGGCTTCAGGGGCGAAAACTGGAACGGGAACCGTTGCTGGAGGAGACCGCTCGATTGCTGGAATCCGGGGCCGTGGTGGGCTGGATGCAAGGGCGGATGGAGATGGGCCCAAGGGCGCTGGGTAACCGCAGCATCCTGGCCGATCCCCGGCGGGCCGACATGAAGGAGATCATCAACGAAAAGGTCAAACACCGGGAGGGTTTCCGGCCGTTTGCCCCCTCGGTCCCCGAAGAGGTCGCCTCCCAGTTCTTCGAAATGGACAGGCCCAGCCCCTATATGCTTTTTGTCCATCCCATCCGTCCTGACAAATTGGACGTCATCCCCGCCGTGGCCCACGTGGATGGCACGGCTCGAGTCCAGACCGTTCGCCAGGATGTCAACCCGCTCTATTACGACTTGATCCGTCGATTCGAACATCGAACGGGGGTTCCCGTGATCCTGAACACGTCATTCAACGTCATGGGCGAACCCATTGTCTGCTCGCCCGAAGATGCGGTGCGATGTTATCTCTCCACCGGAATTGATGCCCTGGTTCTTGGGCCCTATGTCGTGACCAAGTCCTAATACCAATTCAGCACCTGGGGCACCGAAATCAACCGGTGTAGGGCGCCAGCCTCATGAAAAGCTGAAACAGGTGATGGTGCAGCAAAACGGCGGTCACAATCCCCAGCAAGAGAATCCGGTCTCGTCCCGCCAACACCCCGCCCATCAGATCGACTCCGGCTATGCCCAGCACAACCGATGCCGGCACCGCCGCCAGCAGCAACCTGGAAAACGCCCCGGGAGGCAGTCCAACCCAAATAGCCAAACCCGAAACGGCCCAAAGCAGCACCACCGCGGCCTGCCACGACCGCCCCGAAATCAGGCGGCCTGCTCCAGCCAGGATTAACGCTCCCACAGCCAGCAACGACGTTCCTTCCGAGGGCAGATCGTCCAAAGGTGCAGCAAACTCCGCACTGCTGGGCACCCACTCCAAGCGCCCAACCACCATCAGTGTGCCGCTGGCCAGAAGTGCCGCTGCCATGGGCCAGGCCCGTGGCCCAAAGTGACAACGGGTCGTC
>CAYTWV010000042.1:11902-13447 GCA_964442235.1 uncultured Myxococcales bacterium
GGACCCCTATTTGCCAGACACACCAGAGCCCAAAAGCCCCAAGGCCAACCCAGAACCCAGCGGGGATCGCCAGCGCCGCCGCCACGCCCAGGCCCCCCAATAGCCGCGTCAGAGGCTCCGTTCCCGCACCGCTCTTTCCACTTGAAAGCCCCACTGCTTCAGAGTCACCCGAGAAAGGTTCGGCACCCAGGTTCATGACCATCGCACCCAGTGCCAAAGTCATCACGACCACCCAGATCCCGCCCCCTAAAACGTAGTTCAGGGGCAACGCCAGCACCACGATCCCCGGAATCCAGCGATGCACTGTGCCGTCCTGCCTGAACCGGCGAACCATTTCGGCCACAAAGACCCCCAGCAATACTACCAGTCCCATGGAAAACACGACCCCGAACTGATTCCAACTCTGGGGCACTTGAGCGGGATGTCCGCCCAGAATGGGCATGAGCTGGCTTCTAGTGGTGTCCCACGGCTCTTGGTCAATGGACCAGAAGAGGCCTTCGTATAACGGGTGGCCCACCCGGGGAACCAGCACCGCTGCCGTTGCGGAAAACACGCCAAGTCCGATCTCGGCCCATGCGGCCTTGCCCCTCGAGCCACCAATGCCAAAAATTCGAGCACTCAGCCATGCCACGACGCCCAAAAGAAGAAGGCCCGCCAGAAGGCTGACCCCATGGTCTTGCCACGGAGTTGCAACCTCGGTTTCCTGGGGCTTTGCTGTCTGCTCGGGAACCGCCTCGACCTGGGGCAACGCCGTCAGGTTCAAAACCACCGGAAGCCCGCTCTGGGCGGTCAGAGGAGCCATCAATTTGTCGTACAGCAGATCCGCCAATTCCACGGGTACATCCGGTCCGCACTGGAACGTCACCAGAATGCCGCCCAACCTCTGGCGCACCGGTACGTCCCCTGCGGAAGCACCCAACGCCAACCGGCACTGCTTTCCCGCTGCCTGCGACAAGACCACAGCCAATTTGTCTAGGGAAACCTCTACACCATCAACATTGAACCCCAAGGCAAAGGCGTCCGAGTCCGACCCCGGCTTCACCAACAGATCGTATACGCCCTGGGCAGAGTCGGGCCCCAGCGCCGGCATTTTGTCGGGCCATTGCGCAAGGGCTTCCTTGCTGCCAAGCAACCCCAGCAGTCCCACCAGCAGCAGGGTCTTTGTGGTTTGCATCACCGGCTTTCCCCCATCTTCTCTCGCTCCCCTCGTCTAGGTTCTACCGCGTCCCCAAAGCTCCACCCCTCACCTCCTCCCTCACCCCTCATCCCTCCTCCCTCCTCCCTCTTGGATGTAACCTGCGGCCCACCATTGGGCAGCAACAGAAGCAAAGGAAGCAGTATTAGAAGTGCCATCGTCCATACGACCAGAATTGTCACGTACCCTGGCCTGACCCAGAATCTCTCCTGCCTGGGGAAGTCGATCTGGGGCGTAAGCTCCGGGCCCGTGCCGGCCATGGCCTGCTCACACGACTGGGGTAGCATGGTGGGCACGTTCTGAGCCTGGGCGGGACTCAATCCCCCCTCAGACCTTCCGAACAGCCCATC
>CAYTWV010000042.1:13457-14489 GCA_964442235.1 uncultured Myxococcales bacterium
GACTCGCCCCAGACCGGCAGGGGCATCTTGTTTTGGACCGCCAACCCCGAAACGTCCTCGCATCCCTGGATGCGATCCTCCCACCAGACCACCAGACGAGAATTCGGCACTCCGCCCGGTACCACCTCAGCGTGGGTCCAGGGCAATGCGTTGGCTGGCGCACCGGTCACCACGCCGGATGCCGAATCGGACAGAATCAGCCCCCGGCACTCGCTTTCACCGCCAGGAGTGGCCGGTGGTACCCATACCGGAACCCTTTTCGACAGCCCGGGCACGATAGGGAACACCTGGAACACACGCTCGCCCTGGGGAAGTGGCCAGCGGCCCATGTCCATCAAACACGACCAGGCAATTCCACCGGGCGCCGGCACATCGGCGTCGGAACAGTTCACCGCATCGCGTGGGCGACACGCGCAGTGCTGATCCCCGTCCCACGACACGCAGGTCCACGAGTGTGTCAGATCCAAGACTCGTTCTCGCCACTCAAGCCGGTATCGAATCAGCCTGGATTCCCATTGACCGAACCATCCACCGTCTTGCCCTGCCAAATTCGCTGGGTCCGCTTCGGGAATCAGGCAGATCTCCGGCGACTCTTCGCCCTTTCCCTGCTGGCCACGCCACGGCAACGATTGGGCCGATTCTCGACCGCTTCGGCGCCAGACAATAAGCAGTCGGCGCAGAAACTGGTCGGTCTGGTTGCCAGCCCACAGCCGCTGCTCTATCTCCAGGAATGACCCCGCACCTCCGGCCACAATTCGGTTCAGTAGCCCTTCCATGGCCGGTTCCGAGAGAAGTCCTGCTTCCCGAGCCTCTCCATCCTCCGGTGCCAGTTGGAGCGCAAACTGCAAAACGTACGCAGCCAGGAATCCACCAACCCCCAACCTGCTCAAGGCTAATCTGGTACGTAAGCCTGTTCGTCCCACCCACCCTTTCCAGCCCCAACTCACCAGCAACGGTGCTGCTGCCAATCCCGGTATGGTGTAGTACAGGTTTCCCCCGCTCACCAGGGCCAAAGCCAGGCTGAACAACGCC
>CAYTWV010000043.1:0-2009 GCA_964442235.1 uncultured Myxococcales bacterium
AGACTCTTGAGGTATTTCCGCCAAAGATTGCGTTGCCGCCAGTGCCAACGGCGGTGGTTCCCGCCCTGGAAGTCCTTCGTCACTATCCTTCCGGAGACGAAGTCACCAGTGATGTCATCTCCGTGTCGTTCAACCAGCCTGTGGGCACGTTGACGACGTTGGCCCAACAGGTTGACGGCAAGTCTTGGATGCAAGTGAATCCGGCCGTGCAGGGGGATTTCCAGTGGCTGGGTGCCGGAACTCTGGCATTCAACGTGCCGCCCCGGTTGCCCATCGCCACCGAATTCCAGGTCACCGTTCCTGCCGGAGTCGCCGTCCCCTGAGGCCTTCCTCTGGCCCAGGAGTATTCCTTCCGCTTCGCCACGCCGCTGCCTGCCGTAACGAACATGAGCCCCTACGAAGACGATGTGGTCGGCCTGCAGCCCACTTTGGAAATCTCCTTTAACGGGCAGATGGACCCGAACTCTGTCATGGAGCACGTCACGCTGAAGGGGCCGGGAGGGGCCAAGGTTGCCTTGAGGATGCTTAGTGTCGACTGGCGTTCCCAGGTCGAGACGCTTCGCAAGACCGACCCGGTGGCCGCAAGAGAGTTGGAACTGAAACTGGGAAGTACGGTGCAACTGACGCCCGTCAAACCACTCAAGATGGCCAGTGGTTACACCCTCTCGGTGTTGCCCGGGGTGGCCAGTCTCGAAGGCCCCTTGCCAGGCAAGACAGGCCGGTCTGTCAGCTTCCGAACTTACTCGCCCCTTCGGATTGATGACATCGGATGTTCTTGGGAACCCGGGCAGAACGAACCGTGTGATACCTGGTCCACGATCTATATCCTGTTCAACAACGACTTGGATATGGCCCGGGTCAAAGACCTCGTCAAAATCTCCCCGGCGGTGGACGAACTCGAGGTGGAGATCAGTGGCTATTCCGTCGCCCTGAGCGGCCGATTCCAGCCCAGTACCACCTATACCGTGACCATGAAGCCCGGCGCCAAAGACATTTATGCGCAAGTTGAAAAGAAAGGCTTCACCAAGAAGCTACGGTTTGTGGCGGCCACCCCCGAGATTCAATTGAACGCCAAGGAGTTCTCCGTACTTGAGGCCGACTATGCCCCGCAACTGGAGTTGCTGACCGTCGGTCTAAAACAGGCCCAGGCGCAGTTCTACTCCGTGGAAATGAAGGATCTGGCTGCGGCCATCCTGGCTCTCTCCAGAGGCGACTATACCGAGCACGGTGCGGGCAAAGACATGGGGCTGGAAGTCAGTAAGCGACAGCCACTGAAGTTCACGGGAAACAGCAACTCCTGGACTCCCTACATCCTGGATCTGAAGCCCCTGCTTGGCACAAAACCGTACGGAATTGTTCTGGTCGAAGTGTCCGCAAGGGTGCAGTCCTATGGGGAGTGGGAGCGGCGAGTCGAGATGACTTTGGCGCAGATCACGGGAATGGGACTTACCGTGGTTGCTGATTCCAGTTCGGTCCATACGTCGGTTGCCGAGTTGGCTACCGGCAAACCCAAACCCGGAGTGGACGTCAGCCTATACAGCCTAAAAGGGTTCAAGGAACTGGCAAAGGGCAGGACCGATTCCACGGGGCTGGTTCGACTGGAATTGGGCGACCTGGACATTGGGGATTCGCCCACGGTTGTGGTTGTGGCCAAGAGTGGCTTTGACGTGGCGTTTCAGTCGCTGACGCTGGGCGGCCCAATGCGGCTTTCCAGCAGTTTTACCTATGTCGGGAACAAACGGGTGCCCAAGTTGGCGTCCCTGGTCTTCCCCGAAAGGGGGGTGTATCGCCCCGGAGAAGTGGTCCACCTGACAGCCATGGTGCGAGGACCCGGGCCTGGCCCCGACGGGGAGATGGCCCCTGTGCCCCCGGAGCATGGGGAGTGCGATTGGACCATTGAAGACCCTCGCAGACAGAAGGTGGCTTCAGGGCGCATGGCGTTGGGCCTCTTTGGAACCGTCAGCTTGGATCATGCCCTACCCAAGGACGCCACTTTGGGGGTGTACACG
>CAYTWV010000043.1:2019-11691 GCA_964442235.1 uncultured Myxococcales bacterium
TTCGATTTGAGTGCAACGGGGCGACCTTCGGGGGCAGCTTCAATGTCCAGGAATTCCGCTCGCCAGAGTTCAAGACCAAGGTCGACTGGATGGCTGGAAACGAGAACATTCTGGTGTTCCGAAAGCTGGGCGTTCAAGTGGCCGGCGAGTATCTGTTTGGGGCCCCAATGGTCGGTGCAAAGGTCGAGTGGAGGCTCTCCCGCACCCGAAACTGGTACACGCCTCCGGGCAACGAGGAGTTCACGTTCCGCGACATCCGCCATGTCGAAAACTCGACGCCCATTCGTTACGGGTCCGGCCATTCCAGGGCTTGGGACCAGGTCATTCGCTCCGGAGACGGAGTGCTGGATGAAACAGGACTGTTGAACCTGGAGTTTGAGCTGACACCCGGAGACGAGGAGCCTCAGAGCGCAACGTTCTCTCTGGAAGCCGAAGTCATCGATGCCAACTTTCAGAGTATTTCGGGACGTGCGTCCGTGGTGGCGCACTGGGCCGAGCGTTATGTGGGCCTGCAGTTGTCCAAATACGTGACGCAGCCCGGCGAGATTTTTTCCGTCTCGTCCGTAGTGACTCGGCTCTCTGGGGAACGTCTGGATGCCGATGTGACCGTGACGTTGAACAAGACGCGCTGGTGGCAGGACGAAGTGCAGCTAGAAGACGAGGTGGTACGGAAATGGAAATACGAAGAGACCGCCGTGGCCACCTGCAACCTGAAGGCTGGGGCCGCCCCGGGACAATGCCAATTCGCTCCGGCCCAACCCGGAGACTATGTGATTCGTGCAACAACCGCCAACTTGAAAGGTCGAAAAACCAGTGCCGCCGAGTCCCTCTGGGTGGCTGGAGAGGCGGGGTCCACCTGGTGGAGTGAAACCACTCCGCTGGAACTGGTTGCAGACAAGAAGAGTTATGTGCCCGGAGATACGGCCCGAATTCTGGTGCGCAGTCCCTTCCCTGAGGCAAGCGGCGTCTTCTTTGTCGCACGAGAAGGAGTTGCCTCATTCCAGCCCATGCAGGTTCATGGGGGTACGGCCATCCTTGAGGTCCCCGTGTTGTCCACTCACGGCCCCGAACTGGCCGTGGAGGTGGCGTTGTTCACGGGTCGAACCAGAAAACCCGGGGAGATGGGGGACGTGGGGCGGCCCAATCACGCGAACAAGCGCATTCAATTGCCTGTCTCTTTGGATGAGCGGCGAATCAGCATGGTGTTGGACGTGGCCCCGCAGACCCTCTACCCCGGGGACCCGGTACGAATTAAGGTCCATGCCACCGACGCCAAAGGCCAGCCAGTCAAGGCCAACGTGGTGCTGGCTCTGGTGGACGAGGGGGTCTTGAGCCTGACCCAATACGTGACCCCAAACCCGCTCAAGGCCCTTTACGCTGCCCGAAACCCGGGGACCATTACCTCGGACAACCGCTTGTGGCTGATTCCCCGCGGCCCGGAAACGACGCCTCTCTATCAGGTCTCCGTCAGCGGTACAGGCTCCATGGGTTCTGGAACCGCAGAGACGGTCAAGTTAGGGAAACCAGGCGCAGCGGGCCTGGGCAAACGCAACGGGCATGGTAGGGCCAAGTCCTTGTATGAATTCTCCGATGACCTCATTGAAGGAGAACTACGGCCGTCCTTCTACGTGCGGTCCCTTTTTGAGACCACTGCCTATTTTAATGGGGCCTTGCAGACCGATGAGAAGGGAAATCTGGAAGTCACGGTCAAGATGCCCGACAACTTGACCCGCTTCCGAATCATGGCCGTGGCGGCCGACTCGGGACTGTTATTCGGTTCGACCGAGGGCCAGGTTACGACCCGACTTCCCATCATGATTCGGCCCAGCATGCCCCGCTTCCTGAACCTTGGGGATCGGTTTGATGCAACGGCCGTGGTGACCAATGTCTCGGGGGTGGATACCCAGGTCAAGGTCAAGGCGTTTGCGCAGAACCTGGATTTGGACAACGGCGTGGTCACGGTTGAGGTCCCCTCGGGTGGCTCCAGAACGGTGTCGTTCAAAGCTTCTGCCAAAGCGCCTGGACCGGCAACGGTGCGATTTGCAGCGGTCTCCATGACCCGCCGTCCTCAAAGCGATGCTGCCGATATCACCATTCCCACCTTAGTCCCTGCTACCGCCGAGGCGACGGCAACCTACGGGGCCATCGAGACCTCGGTCGGGATTCCCTTCACACCCCCGAAAGAGGTGCTGGCAGGGTTCGGCGGCCTGGAGTTTTCGCTCTCGTCCACGGCCCTTACTGGTCTTCAAGATGCCCTGGATTACCTTGTTCTTTATCCTTTTGACTGCTCGGAGCAGCTTTCCAGCAGGATCCTTGCGGTGGTATCGCTCAAAGACATCATCGCCGATTTTCGAATCGGGGGCCTGGAGAGCGCAGACAAGGTCAAAGAGCTTCTGAACCAGGCGTCTTCGCGACTGACGCGATATGTTCGTGAGGACGGAGGAATGGGGTTCTGGCCTGGCGCCACTTACTCGTGGTTGCACGCGTCGGCCTTCTCTCTCTACGCACTGGATTCGCTGCAAAAATCCGGGATTCCCGTCTCACCGAGCCTTATTCGAGGCCTTCAGAACTTCCTGTTCAACCGATTGCAAGTGGTTAGCCGGCCCGAAGCTGCGGCCTCTGGTGACCCGAAGGTGCGCTGGGAAGCATTGGCCCTGGATGCCCAGGCGTTGGCCGTCGTGGCCATGGCGCGAAGCGGCGCTGTGACTCGGGTAGCCCCCCATCTGGACCGACTGGTGAATGTGGCCCTCAAACCCTTTGAACAAGGTGTGCACAAGCTGGACTTGCCGGTCTATGCATCGGCCTGGCTGGCTCAGGCGATGCACTTCTACGACCCGAAAGATCCCAGACTGGAGAAACTGCTGCAGGCTTTCAGCGCTGCGGCGGTGGAAACAACCAGCTCCTTCGCCTTCTCCGAAGGCTCTTACGAGTCCATGCAATTCATGTGGTACACCCCCGAAAGGACTACCGCAGTGGTCCTGCAGACCCTGTTGCAGGTCTGGCCCCAAAGTCCTCTCATCGAGAAGAGTGTCCGAGGGCTAATCCGCTCAAAGGTCAAAGGGCGTTGGGAGAACACGCAGGCCAATGCCTTTGCCTTGCTGGCCTTGAACCTCTATTACCGCACCTTCGAATCCGCCGAACCGGACTTTGTGGCACGCATCTGGCTGGGCCAGGAAGGCGCACTGGCGAAGACCTTTAAGGGGCGATCCATGGACGTGGCCAAGGCCATGATCCCTATGGCGCAATTGCTGGAGAGTGATGCGGGCCAAGTCACCGTAGCCAAAGAAGGAACAGGCCGACTTTACTACCGGCTGGGACTGCGATACGCCCCCACAGATCTGGTTCTTGAACCCCTCAATCGAGGCTTCCTGGTAGAACGTACCTATCTGCAAGAGACCAGCGACCAACCCGTGGCAAAACGGGCTGATGGCTCATGGGCAGTGTCCCTGGGCGACTATGTTCGAGTACGAGTGCGAATCACCGCCCCCCAGCACCGCTACTTCGTCGCCGTCGTGGACCCGATGCCGGCGGGCCTGGAGAGTGTCAACGAGGCCTTTGCCACTTCGGCCAAGTCCCGTCCCGGGAATGCGTCTCCGGCCAGGGAACGATGGGGCAAACGATGGTGGGGCTGGTGGAGTCCCTGGGATTTCGAAGAGAAGAGGGATGACCGGGTGCAGTTGTTCCAAGACCGGATGTACGGCGGCGTTTACGAGTATACCTATTTGGCCAAGGCGACCGCTTCCGGCCGATTCGTAGCGCCCCCGGCGCGCGCCGAAGAGATGTACGAGCCCGAGACCTTCGGCCGCAGCGGCACCGATATCGTGGTCGTGGAGCCGAATTCCAAATAGGCTAGAGCCAGCGCTTGAAATAGAAGAACACGACTCCGCCGCCCATTAACATCCCCATAATCAGCAAGATCCAGGCAAACGAATTGTCAATTCCATCAAAGGGCAATGGCACATTCATTCCAAAGACACTGGCGATGATGGTCGGCACGGCCATGATGACCGTCAGGGATGTCATGAACTTGATGACTTTATTAAGGTTGTTTGTGATGATTGTAGTGTAGGCTTCGCGAATATTGACGATGGTGCGTATGCTGGTTTCGCACATAGATAGGCACTGTCTTGCGTCAATAATTAAGTCTTCGGTAGACTCACGGTCCTCTTGGAAAACAGTAATCACTCGTCCTGACATCACTTTTTCAAGAGTGCCGATGATCAGACCAAGGGAATTATCAAATTTGTTAAGAATTTCCTCGCTTTCGACCAGGTTTCTGATGTCATCATTTGTGAGATTCGCCAAATTCGTTCGTTTAGCGTACACCGCCTTGCTGATTCGGCGAATATTTACAAGATACTGTTCTGTAATCCAAACGGCAATATCGATGAAGTTCCTGGTCTTAAGGTGAGTAAATGTGTCAGGCTTGTTTATGAAATTACGTATGAAGTCAAAATTGGTACGGCTCAATGTGAGGAAAAAATCCTGGGCAACGGCAACCAGAATCGGAGCATGCTGAGTGCGCCCCTCTTCGACAAAGGGCACGTTCAAGATGAAGTAGGCAATGCCTTCTTTCGATTCGAGACGGGGAAGTTCGTCAGGATCCAGCGCATCTTCCATGTTCTCTAGAATGATGCCCAGGTCCTCAAGGCGCTGCATCTCATCACGAGACGGGTCCACCGCATGGACCCAAGTTCCCCGTGTGGCCTCTTGCACGACGGCGAGGTCTTTCCCCTTCTCTACACGATGGTAGATGGTCAGCATCGCCTCACCTCCCGCAGCGGGTTCTGCGCACTGTAGTCCTCTCCAATTCTCGTGTCAATCGCTTGAAAGCAGCGCTGCTGGAGCCAAAAGCCTCGCTTCCGACAAAGGCCTCTGATAAGGTGCCCGCCATGAGTGAGCTATACGACTATTTTGCTCCGTGTCCCAAAGGTTTGGAAGGCCCCCTTGCCAAAGAACTAGAGGATATGGGCGCCGATGTTCCTGTTTCCAGAACTGCCGGAGTCGCCTTTTGCGGGACCCTTGAGTTGGGGTATCGAGCCTGCCTTTGGAGCCGCATCGCCACCCGAATTCTGCTGCAGTTGGATCGCTTCCCGGCGCCCGGGCCCGAGGAACTGTACCGGGGGGCCCTGGACTTTCCGTTTGAGGACCACTTCTCGGTCTCAGAAACCTTTGCCGTTGAGTTCACCTCCACTCTCTCGGTCATAACCAACACCAACTACGGGGATCTGAACGTCAAAGACGCCATCGCAGACCGATTCCGAAACCGAATGGGGGTTCGCCCCTCGGTTGACCGGGAGCGGCCCGACATCCGCTTCCACATGCATGTGCACGAAGAAACGGCCTTCCTATACCTGGATATGTCGGGCGAGAGACTCCATCGTCGCTCGTGGCGCGCCCAGGCCCAGGATGCCCCGTTGAAAGAGAATCTGGCGGCCGGAATCCTGCTGCTTGCCCGCTGGCCCGAAACCGTTGCTGCCGGAGGCGGTCTGGTGGACCCCATGTGTGGCAGCGGGACCCTGTTGGTTGAAGCAGCTCTCATGGCCCTGGACGTAGCTCCGGGGCTTATGCGAGGCACCTTCGGGTTCGAACACTGGGCGTTCCACCGTCCCTCGGTCTGGGACCCCATTTTCCAGGAGGCGCTCCAGCGTGACCGGCGAAAGGCGGGGCTTTCGGTTCCCATCGAAGGTTCCGACGACGACGAGTATGCCGTGCAAGCCGCCTTACGCAATCTGGACGAGGCAGGCGTCAAGGGCGCTACCGTCCAGCGCCGCGAACTGGCCATGGCCGAGCCCGTCGGTGACGTCCCGGGCATCGTGGTAACCAATCCTCCCTACGGCGTACGAATGCAGCCCGGGGCTTCTCTGGACCTGCTCTATCAGCGCATTGGCTCCACTTTAAAGACCCGCTTTCCCAAGTGGACGGGCTTCATCTTCACGGGGAACGCCGAGGCTTCAAGGCATGTGGGCCTTCGTACAACCAGGCGCTACCCTTTGTTCAACGGGGCCCTGGAATGCCGGCTGCTGGAAATTCCCATCTTGCCTGTCAAGGTCTTCGACCGGTCTGAGACCGATGCCAACGAATCGGACCTGACTTCCGACGCTCCTGCTGCGGCCGTGCCCGTACAGAATACGTCTGGTGCGGAATCCAGCGGTCGTCCGCTATCCGTTCTGGCAGAGGGCGCCAGCGACACCGCATTTGCCAATCGAATTCGAAAGAACCTCGAGTCGCTCCGCAAGTGGCGCAAGAGGGAGGACGTCACCTGCTACCGGCTCTACGACGCCGATATCCCCGAATATGCGTTCACCATCGATGTGTACGACAAGTGGGTCCATGTGCAGGAGTCCGAGCGCCCCTCCACCGTGCCTCCCCTCAAGGCCGAAGCGCGCCTCCATGAGGCGCTGGCCGGAATTGGCCAGGTCCTGGAACTGCCCTCTTCCAACATCTTCGTCAAACAGCGCTTTCGGCAGCGGGGGAACCAGCAATATGGGCGATTCGGATCCTCGGGAACGTTTGTGCCCGTCAACGAAGAGGGACTGCAGTTCCTGGTTAACCTGACCGACTATTTTGATGCCGGACTCTTCCTGGACCATCGGCCCATCCGACGCATGATCCGGGAAACCGCTCTGCGAAAACACTTCCTCAATCTGTTCGCCTACACCGGTTCGGCTTCCGTGCACGCTGCCGCCGGCGGTGCATTGACCACCACCACCGTGGACCTCTCGGGAACCTACCTGGACTGGGCCGAACGTAATATGGTCCTGAACGGTTTTAAGGGGCCACGCCATATGTTCGTGGAAACGGATGTGATGGCCTGGCTTGACAGAACCACCGATTCGTATGACCTGGTCTTCCTGGATCCGCCGACCTTCTCAAACTCGAAGTCGATGCGCGGAACCTTCGATGTGCAGCGTGATCATGTGCCGATGATTCGACAGATCATGCGCCTTCTGGCACCCGGTGGGGTCTTGATTTTCACCAATAATTTCCGGCGATTCAAGCTGGATACAGAGGCATTGTCGGACCTGGAAATCCAGGACATCACCCGGCAGAGCATTCCGCCGGATTTTGCCCGGGACCCCAAGGCCCATCAGGCGTTCACCCTTCGGGTTAAGCCTGCCTGACTTTCTCGTTAAATCGGTCGATTTCCTGGTTCCAGTGGGCCGCCTGCCCCAATCGGGATGACCAGTAGTTGCGGTCGTACCACTGGGCGTTGAGTTCCTCCACCGTGAATCCCTGCTGCTCAATCCAGGTGAAGTACTTCAGGTTGTGGATGCGCTTGCGGTCATTGTAATTCAACTCCAGAAGCCAATCCGTCTTCTGCCCAGTCAGACAGCGGTCAAAGTCCACCGCCGCCTGCACCCCGGAATAGCCGCCTCGCTCGTGTGTCATCTCCTCAAGGCGAGACCGGTACATCTCCATGGAGTCCGTCAACACCGTGAAGACCACGTCCTTCTCATCCATCTCGTAGTACTTGGCCATCTTAATGGCGCTAAGCAGATTGCAAACCCCGGAGATGCCGACCAGGCCCAACTTGTCGATGAATGAAGCCGGAACTCCCTGGGCCGACAGGAACTCCCGTCCCTCGGGCTCGTTGAAGAGCCGGATCAAACGAACGGTGTCTTCGTCGTCGATGCCGACCACCACGTCGGTGTTTTTCACGTTGTGAACCCACGGGACGTGTTTGTCGCCGATACCCTCGATGCGATGCGCACCATACCCGTTGTACATCAGGGTAGGGCACTGCAACGCTTCCGAGGCGCACACTTTCACGTGAGGCCACAGCGTTCGAAGGTAATCGCCGCACGCAATGGTCCCGGCGGATCCCGTCGACGCCACGACGCCGGCCAAACGGAATTCGGGACCCAGTTCCGTCTTCATGACCTCTTCCATGGCAGAGCCCGTAACTTCGTAATGCCACAGAGGATTCATGAACTCGGCAAACTGGTTCAGGATCACGACCTGGTCGCCGCGAGTCGCTACCAGCTCATGGCATTTGTCGTAAATTTCTTTGACGTTGGACTCGCAGCCATAGGTGGCAATAATCTCGGCACCCACCGTCTTGAGCCACTCGAACCGCTCCCGGCTCATCCCTTCAGGAAGAATGGCCACGGCCTCACAACCAAGAAGGTAACTATTAAAAGCGCCCCCGCGGCAATAGTTGCCGGTGCTGGGCCAAACCGCTTTCTGCGTGGTCGGGTCGAATTCGCCCGTAACCAACCGGGATACCAATGGCCCAAATGTGGCCCCGACCTTGTGCGCACCCGTCGGGAAATTCTTGCCCACCAGCGCCACGATGCGGGCCTTAACCCCCGTCACCGAGCTAGGAAACTCCAGGTAATTCACCCGGCCAAATCCGCCCGTAACCGGGTCATTCTTCCACGTGATCCGGAACAAGTTAAGCGGGTCCAGATCCCACAAGCCGACCTTCTTCAGGTTCTCCTGAACGGTCTGAGGAAGGGTCTCCGGGTGCTTCATCTGTTCATAGGTCGGAATCACGACATTGCGTTCTTTGCAACGGCCGATCGTGTTCTGCAATGCCTTCTCGTTCATCTTCAACTCCCAAAAGTTCAGGGCCCTTTCTACCACGCCACCGACAGTAAGTCCACCCGAGATGCCGCTGGGGCGCTTCGGAACCCGCCAATATCCTTGGAATGATGCGTAACCGCAACGAACAGAGCGGTTCCCTCCGATAAGTCCTTGACGCCCCAAAGTTCACCCCCTAGAATCCCGCCGACTCTCCGTGGGGGTTAGGGATGACCAAGTCAGAGTTGGTGGAACGATTTGCAAAGCAGGCAGGGATTTCCAGACAGCGCGCTACCTTGGTGGTGGACGCCTTCTTCTCAAACCTGTCGCTTCTGCTGTCCAAGGGAGCAAGAGTGGAGTTGAGACGCTTTGGAAACTTCTCCGTGCGTCAATATGGCTCGTACGTGGGGCGTAATCCGAAAAGCGGGGATCCCGTGCCAGTAGACCCCAAACGCCTGCCCTATTTTAAAGTCTCAGGGCACCTGCGTACCCTCCTCAATCTGGCCGACGAAGAGGACTAGGAGCGACACGGGGCCAGGCTTTCGCCCCCGTTCTTCTCGCAGCGCCTTTTCTTGACAGTCCCCACCTAGCCGATAGCATGCTCTCGCCGGGCTTTGGCCGGGCTTTGACCTTCACGGGGGACACATGCTTTCGCCTACCCTTCCCGAATCCGATGCGCCGCAGACGGGTAACCCCAAGACTCTTTCGGACCGATTCGGACCGACGTTTATGCGCATATTCACCGGGGTAATCATTGGTATTGTGGGGATCGGATCGGCTGTCCTCTCCCCGTCTATTGCCGGCTTTGGCCTGCTCTCCCTTTGCATCCTGTTGGCCTCTTACGAGTTCCTGCAGATGAGCCCCGCTCGCAACAATCGAACCCTGGTCCTGATTACCGTTCTGGTTTCAACACTGGGGCCAATCGTGACCGCCCTTCTCCCTGAATACTGGATCCTCTGGTTCATCCTTGGCGCCACGGCCCCGATGGTTGTGGTCCTCTTCCAGCCTGCCAGATTGGCGACCGCATTCTCCGAGGTGACTGCCGCAGGATTCTCCTTTGTTTACGTCGGCGGACTCGGATGTTTGGCTACCTCCCTGACCCAAGACAACAACTATGCCTCCGGGGCGTTGCTCAGCCTTATTGCT
>CAYTWV010000043.1:11701-14472 GCA_964442235.1 uncultured Myxococcales bacterium
GGGACGCTTCTTCGGCCGCTCTAAACTCTACGAAGCCGTGAGCCCGAAAAAGACGTGGGCCGGGGCCTGGTTTGGACTGGGGGGCGCCATCGCAGGTGTCTGCATCGTTCGGGCGCTATTCGAGTCCCCTCTCGGCTGGAAGAGCGTAATCCTCATGGGGCTTCTGGGCGGAGTGGCCGAGCAGATTGGCGACCTCGCCGAGTCCATGATGAAACGAAGCACGGGCGTCAAAGACTCGGGCACCCTCCTCCCTGGTCATGGAGGGGTGCTGGATCGCATTGACGGTATGCTCTTTGCGGCCCCAGTGGTCTTCTTCTTCTACTGGTACGCCTGGGCGTGGATCTAAAGCACGCTGCAGGGGGTGCAAATGCCCACTTCCAGGCTCCCAGCCTTCCACGCCAAGGACATGAACAGCCGAATCCAGGCCCTCATGGATGCGGGATGGCTCACGCCCGACCAGCAGGACCTTCTACGCTCTCGCACGCCCCAGACCCTTTTGGATCGCGTCTCCGAAAACAGAGTTGGCACCCTGGCCTTGCCTCTCTCCCTGGTCACCAATACCATCCTGGAGGGGCGGGACGTTCTGCTCCCATTCGCAACCGAAGAGCCCTCCATCGTAGCTTCCTGCTCCAAGGCAGCGTTATTGACTCGCCCCACCGGGGGCGTGGTAGCCACCCGACGCCGGAGACTGGCCCTGGGCCAAGTGCTGATCCGTCGAGTGGACGATGCCAGACTGCCCGATTTCAACGCCTTGCTGCGTTGGCTCCAAGATTCGGCGGCGCACAAACATCCCCGCTGGACATCGGCTGGAGGCCGGGTCGTGGACCTTACGGTTCAGGCCTTGCCCAACGTCGATCCCACGCTCACCGTACTCAATATTCGATTTGATCCCGCTGACTCCATGGGCGCAAATCTCGCCGACAGCCTGGCTGCGATGCTGGCCTCCCAAATCGACCCATGTTGGGCGCTGCCCCTAACAGCCATCGTTTCCAATGCCCCTCTGCCTCCCCACCTTCGGATCAGTGCCCGTGTTCCGCTGGAATCGCTGAAGTGGGCGAGTCTGTCGGGCGCACAAGTGGCTGACCGTATCCAGACTCTTACTCAATGGGCCGCCAGTGACCCGCAACGATGCGTGACGCACAACAAAGGCATCCTAAATGGCATCGATGCCTTGCTGACGGCCACATACCAGGATACACGGGCCGCAAACGCCGCCCTGTATCACGCCGCCTGGCAAGACGGAACCCTTCGTCCTCTGGCAGTCTGGAGCGTCCAAAACGAGTTTCTGGTGGGGGAACTTGAGGCCACCATTCCCTGTGGAATTGCCGGCGGGACAGCACCCCATGTGTCCACCACTCCCCTGCTGAATCAATGGATGAATGTCACTACCGCCCATGACCTTGAAGTGGCCGCCGCTGCCGCCGGCCTTCTGCAGAACCTTGGGGCCCTCCTCGCCCTGGCGACCGAAGGCATCGAGTCAGGCCACCTGCGCCTGCATGCGAGGAAACATGATGCCCAATCCTGAGCAGCGCACGGTTAGGGCAAGGGCCTGTGGCAAAGCCATCTTGACCGGCGAACACTTCGTCGTCTGGGGAGGAACGGCCCTGGCTGTCCCTGTCTTTTCTGCTGAAGTCAAAGTTAAACTCACCGCATCCATCTCCTCCAGAAACGCGATCCAAGTCGATTCCGACCTGGAGTCACCCCTGCTGCTTTCCGCCGCTCGCAAAGCGTGCTCCTCGCTCCTCAAAGCACAGCGCTACAGCGTCTCCTTGACCTCGAGATCCACGTTCCCCATGGAGTCCGGCTTGGGAGGGTCCGCTGCGTTCAGTGTGGCGTTGTGCAGGGCCCTCATGAAACTGGACAAACGCCACAAAGACGACGACCTCGTCGCTCAGACCGCACTGGACCTGGAGAAGATCTTTCACGGAACCCCCAGCGGCATCGACTCGACAACCATTGCATTCGAAACCCCCTGCTTCATCAAAACCGGGTCGCAGTTCCTGACCCAGAATTCGACCCAAGTCAGCGGCCCATTGGCCGGTTTCCTCCAGGTCCCAGCGGGGGGCGTGTTCGTCCTTGCCTGGTCCGGTCAGCAGGGCCGAACGCGGGATGCCATCCAGAAGGTTCGCTCCCTCTCCGAGACCCCCGGAGGCGATCTGGTCGTCCAACGACTGACCGCCGTTGCCGAGACGATCTCCCTTCAGACGGCGTCCGCCCTGCGCAAGGGGGATTTCGCCTTTGTTGGTGCGATGATGGATGAGAACCACCTGCTTCTCAGGGCTTTGGCTGTCTCAACGCCCACACTTGACCGTCTGGTGCAGGTGGCAAAACAAACGGTGCCCTGGGGGCGAAATTGACTGGCGGCGGTTTGGGTGGATTTATGCTGGCCGTGACGTGGCCTGACCGTGTCAAACACTTGGAAGCGGCGCTCAAGAAGGCGGGCTCCCCACTGGTCCTGACCCAGGCAACGGATCAGTTCCCAGCGGAATGACCCGCCTCGTTCCTGCCTACTCCTCTTCCTTGAATTCGGCCTTGAACTTCTCGACGACCTGCGCCTGAACCTGAGCAGGAACCTGCTCATAGCCGGCGGGGATCATCTCGTATGCCCCCTGGCCCTGAGTCATCGAGCGAAGGTCCGACGAGAACGACTGCGCTTCAGCCAACGGCACAACGGCGCGAATCATCTGCTCGTCGCCCATCATTTCCATGCCCTGGATTCGGCCACGGTGCGAGTTCAAATACTGCGAAATGCCCCCGGCAAACGCCGTGGG
>CAYTWV010000044.1:0-14468 GCA_964442235.1 uncultured Myxococcales bacterium
GGTGGCGTCCACTCTTTCGGCGTGGGCCCGGTCCACTGCCATGGGGGTCAGGTCCAGCGGGTTACGGGGCGTGACCAGGGTGGCCAACTTGAACTTCTCCAGACTGGCAACCAGTTTCTGCTGCGTCTCGGGAGCAAACTTGGCCAGGGTGAACACGGGCTCCAGGATGTTGTCGGCGATGCCCACGGTTTCGTAGCCGGCATTGGACATGGCACCCAGTCGAGTACCCTTAAACTCCTTGCCTTCAAGCAGGCCAGCCAGGGTCATGTACCCCTTGAACTCGGCGAAGGTATCGGCAACCAGGGCGCCGGCATCTTTCAGAATTTCAACGGCCGAAGCGTAATCACCGGAGATTGAAGCCGTGTGGCTGGAGGTGGCGTGAGCGCCTTCAGAGGTACGGCCGGCCTTGTACACGATGAAGTCTTTGCCCTTGCTGCGACCCAGCTTGATCAACCGGGCCAGACGACGACCATCCAGGGGTTTAAAACCTTCGATATAGATACCGATTGTGGGCGTGGTGGGGTCGTCCAACAGGTATTCCACAAAATCCGTGAAGGTCAAGTCCATCTGGTTGCCCGTGCTGACGGCATAGGGGCAATCCAGGACGGGAATCAGGTTCATGCGGGTGATCATAAAGGCGCCGGATTGAGAAATCAGGGCCGTATTGGTCACGCCGCCGGTGGGCAGGGGAAGCTTCACTTCGGGAATAAACAGGGTGTCGTATTTGCCGGGGCGACTGCGAATACCCAGGCAATTGGGGCCCACCACCACGGGGGCGCCAGCGCCGCTTTCCCGAGCCATGGCCATGGCTTCTTTGACCACACGCTCTTTCTCTTTTCCGCCCTCGGTTTCGCCCATACCGCCGGGGATCAGCACCACGGATTCGGCCTTGTGGGTGCGCAGGATTTCTTCCATCAGTTCGGGCACCTGATCCGCCGAGACCGCGACCACGATCAAGTCGGCGGTCCAGGGCAGATCGGTTATCGTGGGCACACACTGGACGCCATCAATTTCGCCGCCATCGGGGCGCACGATTCGGATGTTTTCTGCGGGGAACTTCTCTCGCAGCAGGTTGCGCAGAATGACACGCCCGACGTTCATGCCTTTGCCGGACACGCCCATCAGCGCTGCGGTCTTGGGGCGAAGAAGTTTGCCGATGCGGCGCAGATCGGTGCCCTTTTCGATCTCATGACCTTGCGTGAAGCGCAAGAAGGCGTCCACGGCGACCACTTTGCCGTTGCCGACGAAGAAGGGGTTGATCTCGAAGTCGTTCACGATGAAGCCGCTGTCGGCGCAATTCGAGAAATGGGTCGCCAGTTGCTTAAAGAAGGCAATCAGCGTCAGGAAGTCCTTCTCGTCACAGCGTTTTACGGCTTCCCGGGTAGCCCCGGTCATCTTTCGAAACGCATAGCTGGTGCGGAACTTGGCCAGCGCCTCTTCGGGGGTGGAGAGTTCCGGAGAGAACATCACCGTGGCCCGGCCAGCCTTGAACTGCACGGCGTACTCTTCGGCTTCCAGGCCGCCCAGGCCCATGGCCAGCACGTGGCCCATGTCCGGCGTATACCGCATGCCCATAAAAAGCTGCGAGCCCAGCGTGTTGTCGTTGGGCACAAATTCGGCCACCATCACACCGGTCACTGAGGCATAAATCTCTTCGCCCACTCGCTCTTTGACTCGCTGGAACATCGCCAGGACGGTCTCTTCAATGACCTCGGGGCGATTGGCGCAGACCTTCACCCCGCCGGCTTCGGTCTTGTGTGTAATTCGAGGCGACTCGATCTTCACAACGACCTTCTCGCCGGGCATCGGCTGCATCAGGGGAGCCACCTGGGTGCAGCCCTTGGGGACCAGATAGAAAGCGGGGGTCTGGATGCCGCCGGCTTTCAAAAGCCCATAAAGTTCGTGTTCCAACAGGACATTGCGGCCTTCGGCCAGAGCCTTGGCACACAGATCCAGCGCCAGTTTCTCGATGGACATGTTCATCACCTGACTGTGTTAGGGGACCAGTTTCTCAAGGGCTTCTTTGGTGCAGGGGATCTTCTCGGTCAGAGCCAGCAGTGCCGCTTTGCACTCATGGCACTTGCCCTTGAGGATGAAGGCCAAAGTGGGGGCCATCTGGGCGTCAACGGTCTCGGGAGTCAACTTCTCCATCGCCAGTTGGATCAAGGCAGGCTGGACTCCGGCTTCCCTAAGGGCATTAAACAGCAATCCGGCCTGCAAACCCATGCGCAGGATGGCCTTGTTGGCATCCACCACGGCCTGGCCTTTGGGCGTGAACAGTTCTTCCAGGATGGGGTCGAAATCTTCCACACCAAACGGCATGCAAGGGATGGCCGCGCCCACGGTAGCCACGTTTTCCGACCTGGGGGACTTGCCGGCCATGGCGATTTCTTTGGCGTTGAACGGGGTCGCGTTGGGCAGCGCCAGCAAGGCGTTCAGCACATCGCCCTCGTTGGGATAATCGGGGATGTTCTTGAAGGGCTGCACATTGCTGACCACGTGGCCCTTGGGTCCCAGGTAATGCAGATATCGCTGCACTTCCAGGGGCTCCACGGCCAGGATCAGGTCGGCTCGGCCTTCGGGAACCAGATCGGAGATGATTTCGCCGTCCGAGACACGTAAATGGGAGTACACGGCGCCGCCCCGCTGGGACATGCCATGGACTTCTGCCTGTTTAAAATGCCAGCCGCGACGTACCGCTGCATGGTCCAGCAGATAGGCCACCGTCAAGATGCCTTGTCCGCCCACTCCCGCCAGAATGATATCGTACTTCATGGCTTACTTTCTCCGTATCTGGATGCAAGCGCGCTTGGAAATGATCACCGAAAGGCCTCGGTACTCGATCTCTTCGCGAAGGATTTTGACGTTTTCGTCGTGGTTCTTGGGCAGCGGCACGAATTCCCGGATGTGTTCCCGGGGCACGCCCAGACCTTCAATGATCTGGATCAGGTTTTTGCCCGTGGAGAGGCTTCCCTGCATGCCGGTCATGGCCACGATTTCGTTGTCCAGAATCAGCACGGTCATGTTGTTGTTCTGCTGGGCAGCGGTCAGCAGACCGGTCATGCCCGAGTGGCCAAAGGTAGAGTCCCCGATTGTGCACATAACGGGGTGCATGCCGGCGTGGGAAGCGCCCGAGGCCATGGAGATAGAGGCGCCCATATCCACACAGGAGTGAATGGCGCTGTAAGGCGGATAGAAGCCCAGCGTGTAACATCCGATATCGGAAGTCACGACGGGATTATCGAAGCCATCGATGACCTCTTTAATGGCCTTATACGAGTCGATATGAGGACAGCCGGGGCAGAGTGCCGGCGGGCGGTTGGGTACGTTGGCCAGGGTGGGTTTGAAGGGTACGTCCACGGTTTCGCCCAGGGCTCTGGCGACGATGGCCGGGGTCAACTCGCCGGTTCGGGGCAGGAAACCGTCCAGGCGACCCCGAATGGATTTGCCTGGAATGGGCAACACGCCACGGACCATCTCTTCGATTTCCGGATAGCCCTCTTCGATGACCAGGACTTCGTCAACGTGGGCCATCAGTTCCCGAATTTTCTCTTTGGGAGCCGGGTACTGGGCAATTCGCAGCCAGGGCATGGGAATGGTGCCGCCGAAGGCTTCACGAACGTAGTTGAAGGCGATGCCGGTGCATAGGATGCCCTGCTTGCGGTTGCCTTCCAGGCTGATCTGGTTATAGGGGCTTTCGTAGCTCAGCCGCTCGAAGGTGGCCTGAAGTTCGGTCAGTTTTTTGTACTGCGCTCGGGCGTTAGAGGGCAGAAGCGTGAAGGCTTCGGTGAACTCTTTGATGCCCGCCAGGCCGTTTTGGGGTCTGGGATCCCGGGTGACCACGTCGGAGCGGCTGTGGGCCAGACGGGTGGTCAAACGAATCAAGATAGGCACACGATAGGCCTCGGAAATATCGAAGGCCATGCGTGTCATATCATAGGCTTCCTGCTGGTTGGCAGGCTCGAAGCAGGGAATGAGGGCGAACTTGGCAAACACTCGAGAGTCTTGCTCGTTCTGGGAGGAGTGCATGCCGGGGTCGTCGCCCATGCACAGCACAAATCCGCCGGTCACGCCGGTGACTGCGCTGTTCATGAAGGGGTCGGCGGCCACGTTGAGGCCGACGTGTTTCATGGAAACGACCACACGTTTGCCGGCCATGGACATGCCCAGGGCTTCTTCGTACGCGACCTTTTCGTTGGCGGACCACTTGGCGTGAACGCCCCACTTGTCAGCGTGTTCGTGGACAAATTCAAACAACTCCGTTGCCGGAGTTCCCGGATACGAATAGGCACCGCTGATACCGGAGTGGATGGCTCCAAGTGCCACGGCTTCGTCGCCCAACAACAGTTCCTTGTTCCCCATCGAAAAATCGACCTCCCGTTCTAGTTCCGGCCTGTCACCTGCGGACGCCAGAGCATCCCTGCGTGGTTCTCCCAGGGCCCCGACCAATTTTCAAGGAAAATAAACAATCACCCGATTCGCTGTCCGGGCAAAGCCCCCGATTCCGGACCCAGCAAAAACACTTCCTTATCGCCGGGGCCCGCAGCCAGTAGCATTCCCTCGGAGACGCCGAACTTCATCTTTCGGGGCTGCAGGTTGGCCACGACCACGATCAGGCGACCGACCAGGGCTTCGGGGTCATGGGATTTTCGGATCCCGGCGAAGATGTTTCGCGTTCCCAACGGTCCCAAGTCAATCTTGAGCTGCAACAGTTTGTCTGCGCCTTCCACCCCTTTGGCCTCAAGCACTTTGGCTACGCGAAGGTCCACGTTTCGGAAGCCGTTGATATCCACCAACGGTTCTTGCAGCGGGTCCACGGCGTAGGTGGGTGCGGGGGGCACTTCTTCTAGCGGTTTGCTAGCTTCGACCATTTTTTCCACGTCCTCGGGCAGGATCTTATTGAAGACGGATTCGAAGGTTGCGATAGGGCACTCTTCAAATCGCTGCATGATGCGTCCGAAATCGGTGCCTTGGAAACCGATGATGGCTTCGGACTTCGCTGCAACAGAGGGGACCACCGGGCTGAGCAACACGGCGATTTTGCCAAATCCGTTGACGGCAGCGGTGCAGACGTTTCGGGCGGCCTCGGCGTCGGTCTTGATCAGTTCCCAGGGGGCGCTGTCGGCCACGAATTTGTTGATGCGTGTGCACATTTCCATGATTCGGCGCATGGCGAGGGCAAAATCGCGTCCTTCGTAGAGGGAGGCGATTTCCTCGGCCCTGGCTTCGATGGACTGGACCAGTTCCAGGCCGGCGCCCTCCAGTTTGCCCATCTGGCTATCCAGGCGTTTGTTCAAGAAGGCGATGACGCGTGATCCCAGGTTTGCGAAGTTGTTGCCCAGGTCGGCGTTCACGCGGGCCACAAAGTCGGCCAGATTCAAGTCGATGTCCTCGACGTTGGGGCCCAGTTTGCAAGCGTAGTAGTAGCGCAGCGCCTCGGGGGGCAGGTGGTTCAGGTACTCTCGTGCGGTGATGAAGGTCCCTCGGCTCTTGGACATTTTCTGTCCATCCACGGTCAGGAATCCATGCACGTACACTTTGGACGGGGTCTGGAACTTGGCGCCCATGAGCATGGCCGGCCAGAATAGGACATGGAAGTAGACGATGTCTTTGCCGATGAAATGGACGATCTCGGCATCGGGGCTGAGCCAGAATTCCTCGAAGGTTCGCCCGGTGCGTTCGGCCCAATTCTGGGTAGAGGCCATGTATCCGATGGGCGCGTCCAGCCAGACGTAAAAGTACTTGTCCTCGGTTCCCGGGATTTTGAACCCGAAATAGGGGGCGTCCCGGCTGATATCCCAGTCCATAAGACCGGCCGTGAACCATTCCGAGACCTTTTTCCGAATTTCTTCCTGGATGTGACCGCCAGCCAGCCATTCCTGCAGTTGGGACGCAAAGTCGCCCAGCTTGAAGAAATAGTGTTTGGAGGTGCGGGTCTCGGGGGCATTGCCGCAGACGGCGCAGCGGGCGTCTCTAAGATCTGTGGGGGTGTAGGTCGCCGAGCAGATCTCACACGAGTCGCCATACTGGTCCTGGGCGCCACATTTTGGACACGTTCCCCGAATGAGGCGATCGGGCAGGAAGATCGTGTCCTGGACACAATAGGCCTGCTGGATGTCCCGCTCGGCAATGTGCCCGCCGTCACGAAGGCGGCCGTAGATCAGTTCGGCGAACTGCCGATTTTCGGGCGAATTGGTGGTGTAGTAGTTGTCGAAGGCCACGGAGAATCCGGCAAAATCCCGTGTGTGGTCTTCGTGCATGCGCCCGATCAACTCTTCGGGAGTGATGCCCTGCTTCCTGGCCGAAAGCATGATGGGTGTGCCGTGGGTATCGTCGGCGCACATGTAGTGGCAATCATGGCCACGGCCCTTCTGGAACCGAACCCACATGTCCGTCTGGATGTACTCGACCAGGTGGCCGATATGGATGCTGCCATTGGCATACGGAAGTGCGCTTGTGACCAGGATTTTTCGTTTTTCACTCATAGGAACACCCCTTCCCCGCCCCGAATTCGGCGGGAAGCGCCGTTCTAGCACGCTGCCCCCCTTGATTCAACGAATATCCCGGTTGTCGTTTTCAAAGGTCGCCGCTATACTCGCCCCACAGGCGGGCGTCTCATATATCCGTCGGATTCTGGCCCGACTCTCTTGTTTGGTTCCTTGGGTGAACCGGACAGGCGGGCGAGCAGAAGCTGGCGGTGCCGGGACAAGCTCTTAAGGACACATAGGAGATGATCCTCCCTGCCGACCTGGTGGACCTGCATACACACTCCACAGCATCAGACGGTGCCGAGACTCCTGAGGTCCTTGTTCGATCCGCCGCAGAAGACGGGATCCGAGCGATGGCCCTGACCGACCACGACTGCGTGGACGGGCTGGAGTCTTTCCTGCTGGCTTGCCACAACAACAACGTGACGGGCATTCCGGGCGTGGAAGTGTCGGTCAAGTTCATGGACTTCCGTATGCACATTCTGGGGCTGGGCATACGCCGAGGGCCAGGATGGGACCACCTGCAGGATTTGCTTGCCCAGGCCCGCATTTGGCGGGATGAGCGCAACGTGCAGATTGTGCAGCGCTTTTGCACTCTGGGGTTCCCGATGACCATCGAAGAGGTGATTGCGGAAGCCGGAGGCAAGGTTATTGCCAGGCCTCATTTTGCCAGGGTGTTGATTCGAAAGAGGGCGGTGCATTCCATTCCGGAGGCCTTTGAGCGATTCTTGCGCAAGGGGGGAACAGCGTATGTTCCCAAGAAGAAGTTGGAGGCCGTCGAGGTAATTAAGGCGCTGCGAGAGACCGGGGCCCTTGTCTCGTTGGCCCATCCCGTGTCGATGCTGGATGGCACGTCGGTCTCATTGGAAGAGGCGCTGTTAATAGCCAAAGAACTGGGGATGCACGCATTCGAGGCGTTCCATCCCGACGTGGCGCAGAGCACGCGGCGACGCATCATTCGATTCGCCCAACAGTACGATATGTTGATTTCCGGCGGATCAGACTACCACGGCGGAAACAAACCGCTATCATTCCTGGGTCGAGCCTCAGGCAACCGGCCCATCTGGGCGCGGGATGTCTGGCCAGCTTTGCAGTTCCTCAGCGAGCGAGGGTGGCTGCAGTTGGAATCCTGATCCTTTTCTCTCTTGGAGGTTTTCGGATGAAGCGTCTGTCGTTCAAGACTCTGCTGGGTACCCTTGTCCTGCTTTCCATCGCTGCCGGCGCCATCGCTGCCGGAGCCTTCAAACCCGGAGCCAACATGGCCAGAACCGACATCCCCACTGCATACAAATGGGACCTGTCCGCCCTGTTCAAGGACACCGCCGAGTGGCAAAAACTGTATGACGACACCGCCAAACAACTGGGCGGCCTGGACCTGTGCAAAGGCAAATTGGGGACCGACGCCAGGCAGACACTGGATTGCCTGGAGACCTACGTGGGCTTCCGCAAGACCCTGGATCGGCTGGAATCGTTTGGTTTCCAGTGGTGGTCCGTAGAAATGAAGGACAGCAACGCTCAGACCCTGAAAGAAAAGGCTTCGGACCTGCGAGCGAAGCTGGACGAACACGCTTCTTTTATCGATCCCGAGATGCAGAAAGTGCCCGCCAACACGTGGGAAGCTCTGGTCAAGAAGGAGCCCAAGCTTGGGGCCTACAACCACTATTTCAAAGACCTGAAGCGCCGCCAGGAACACCTGCTGGACTCGGAACGTGAGGCCATGCTGGCCGGCACGGGCCCCATGCGTGAAGGCCCCTATACCGTGATGAATGCACTGGCCCAGAGTGTTCCCTTCCCCTCCATCAAGGACGAAGAGGGCAAAGAGGTTCCTTTGAGTTTCTCGGTCTTCTCCCGCTATCGCTCTTCCAAATCCAGAGACGTGCGCAAAGCGGCCGTTGAGACCTTCTTTGGCACATTGGGCAACTATCAGGACGTCTGGGCAGCATCGCTGGCCACGTCGGTGAAGGGTGCCGTGTTTGAGGCCAAAGCCCGCGGGTACAACTCCTCGTTGGAGATGATGACCGACGTAGATGCCGTGCCCGTCTCGGTTTACAACAACCTCCTCGAAACCACGGGGCAGTGGCTTCCCAAAACGCTGCATCGGTATGTGGGGCTGCGCAAGAAGCTGCTGGGCCTGCAGGAAATCCACTACTACGATCTTTACAGCCCGCTTTTCGACGGCGAGGGCGCCTTGTACACCTATGACCAGGGCACCAAACTGGTGGAAGAGTCGCTCAAGGCCATGGGCCCCGATTATCTGGCCATCCTGACCCAAGGCATGGCGCCCGGTTCGGGTTGGGTCGATGTCTTTCCCGGCGACGGCAAAAAGAGCGGCGCCTACTGCAACGCCGCTTACGGCTACCATCCCTTCGTCCTGCTGAACCACATGGAAGACCTGGATGACGTCTTCACGCTGACCCACGAGATGGGCCACGCCATGCATTTCTATATGGCCCATCAGGCGCAGCCCTATGTCACGTCGGATTCCCCTATCTTCCTTGCGGAGGTCGCTTCTACCTTCCAGGAAGAGATGCTGCTGAGCGACCTTCTGAAGAAGGCCAAGACCAAGGAAGAGAAGCTGATCCTGTTGAACAAGCGGGTGGAGAACATCCGACTGACCATCACCCGCCAGACCATGTTCGCCGAATTCGAGAAGCTGATTCACGCCGAAGTGGAAGCAGGCGGCGCCCTGACCGCTGCCCGGCTGAATGAGCTTTACCTTGGTCTGGTCAAGAAGTACTTCGGGCCCGAATTCACCGTGGATCCCACCGACCAACTGGAGTGGGCATACATTCCTCACTTCTACTACAACTTCTACGTCTACAAATACAGCACTGGATTGATGGCAGCGATTGTATTTTCACAGAGGATTCAGGCAGGGAATCCCGGGGCGATCCAGGGATACAAAGCATTCCTGGCGTCGGGCGGATCGGACTATCCCATGGCCATCCTGAGCAAATCCGGAATCGACTTCAGCTCGCCGGAAATTGTGGCGGATACCTACAAGCTGTTCGCCAAGACCCTGGACGAGATGGAAGCTCTGCTGGCTCAATAGCCCCACGCCCCCCTGTAACCTTTCCGTACGTGCCGGCTCTTTCCCGCCAAGAGCGGAGGTAATGCCATGAAGATTACACTTGTGAACGGATTCAAATTCGATATTGAGAGCCGAGGACTGCACGTGATCACAGACCAACCCGTTCCGACGGGTGGCAACGAGGGGATGACCCCTGTGGAGTTGTTGGGCGGGGCGTTGGGTGCCTGTGTGGGCGTCTATGCCGTCGAGTATCTGATGCGTCACGACCTGCCCACGGCGGGATTGACGGTGGATGTTAAATGGGAGGGTGCCCAGCGCCCGAACCGAATCGGACGCTATCTGGTAGATCTGCACGTTCCGTCGAAGCTGGACGAGCGGCACCGGACGGTGTTGGCGCGCACGGCCAGGGCCTGCACGGTGCACAACACCCTGGAGAATCACCCCGAGACGGTCATCGAGATCCACGAACCCGAGTAGACTCCACTTAGCACTCCCGCACTTTCGCTTGCCGGTGTACACTGCGGCGATGGTCTGTGGAGGATTTAATGAAACGAATCGCCGTTCTGGTTCTGGCCTTGATGGGGGCCTGTTCATCGAACAACGGGGCTTCGGACAAGTCCGACCTTTCGCCGACTTTGGACCAGAAGTCGGACTCTGCCTCGGATGTGCCCGCTGCGGACATCGCCGACAGCCAGGCAGGCGATTTGACCAAGGACGGGGCCGGGTCAGAAACCGTTGAAGAGGTTCCCGACAAAACAGACGCCTTGGGCGAAGTTCAGGGGGACGTTCACCCTGGCGACGTGGCTCCGGAGGTATGGTTTGACTGGTTGGAAGACAACATCCTGAAAGAGGGGTGTGGCAACGCCATCCAGGAGGCGGACGAGGCCTGCGACGGCGGCGGAAAGCCATGCAAGGACATGCTGATGAACTTCATCAGCGGCACCGCCTACTGCAAAGACGATTGCACCGGTTGGTCCACGGCCGGGTGCATCACCAACGGAAAACCCTTTTGTGGCAACGGAATCAAAGAGGGGTTGGAAGCCTGCGACAGCATGACAAAACCTTGCACGGAACTGGGCACGGGCTGGAAAGAGGGCACGGCGACGTGCAGCTTCGACTGCCGCACATGGGACATCCAGGATTGCAAGACCGACGTAGTCCCTTACGGATACCTGGACATCAACTTTCACAGCCCCTGCATTCTTAACGATGACGAAATAGACGACCCGCTATACATGCAAGAGCACTTCGCCTGCCTGGTGCAAGAGGCCTCGTTTACGGGTTCATTCGGGGCCAATTCCACAGCCATTCCCAATCCATCGGGGCAAGAGATCATTTCGTATGCCCTTCGGGATACCCAGAAGAACTGGCTTTACGTTCTTCAGGAGGCCTTCACCCTGGGCAACGGCACCACGACTTTCCACAATCCCCAGATAGAGATGCATTTTGCCTACCCGGAATTGGTTCTGGGAGACTACCCCCTCAATTTCCTGGTGATGGGAGCCACTCGCCTGTACCTGTTCAACTACAAAAGCGACGGGTCGAAGTGTCTTCTGGCCGTGGGAATCGGCGGGCACGTCACGGTCACCCTGGCCCAGGACACCCAAGCTGCCGAAGGCGGCCAGCTTTCGTTTGTGGGCCAGGATATCCCCATCTATCACATCACGGAATCGCCCTATGGTCAGGCCCTGGTTGACGGGTTGCAGGCCGCGGGGATCTGCCCCAAGGAGTAACAATGAGCCTTACAGTCCGAATTGGCCGAATTGGCCGAATTGGCCGAATGGCGGCCCCACTCCTGATCTCGGCTCTTTTCGCCTGGGGCTGCCGGGATTCTGGCGAAGAGACACACACGGCGGATGCCGACGGATCCGTGCTGGATTCGGCGGGGGAACTTCGGTCGGATCTGGAGGGCGAATTGCCCCTGCCCGGGGATGGGCACGGGGAGATTAGCGACATCCACCCCACGGACGGGACCGTTGATGCCCCCGAAGTGCCGGACCTGGCGGATTTTGAGGCATCTGACCCCGACTTGCTGGACCCCGACGCCACGGGCGACAGCAGTGACGCCGATACCTCCGGGCCCGACTTCCAGTGCCCCGTGGGCCAGGACGTACCCAATTGGGTTACCTGGCAGGGGGACGATGCCCAAGGGACTCGGTTGCTGGCCGAGTGCGGCATGTACATGTTGGGTGTGACGGTCCTGGAAAACGGGCTGATTCGCCTTCGCTATCAAGAAGCACCGGGTGGTGCCGACTATTCGTACGCCGTGGTGGGAAGCGCTTCAGCGGATCGGATCGTGACGTACTCGGCGGTAGGCGGGCCCTCCTCTGGCACGTTCAGGATTTGTACGCCGCGGATGATTGTGGACATCACCGACTCGTGCGGGATCGGCGTGTGGGACAAGGCAGGAAACCCTCTGCTGGAAACGACCAATGCCATCGAAAAAGTGGTGGCAACCAGCCTGACTGACGGGCAGATGGTTCCCCAGTTCTCGGTCTCGGCCAAGACGCCCCCTACGGAGAAGTTTTACGGATTCGGCGAGAAGACCGGCCCGTTGAACAAACGCGGCCGCAGCATGCGTTTCTGGAACTCCGACAACCCGGCGTACGGCCCCAGCCACGACCCGCTTTACCAGTCGATCCCCTTCTTTGTGGGACTTCGTTCGTGGGGGGCGTATGGGGTCTTCGTGGACAATTCGGCCCACATGATCCTGGACATGGCCAGCCAGGCGCCAGGCACCAGTTACACCATTCGCACCGAGTTGGCACCGCCGGACCTGTACGTCATGGATGGACCGGAAATCAAAGAAGTGGTCAGGACCTACACCAGGCTCACGGGAAAACCCTTCCTGCCGCCGCGATGGACCCTGGGATACCACCAGTGCCGCTGGAGTTATTACCCCGACACCAAAGTCAAAGAGATTTGCAACGAGTTGCGGACCAGACAGATTCCGGCTGACGGCATCTGGCTGGACATCGACTATATGGACGACTTCCGCTCGTTCACCTGGGATCCAGAAGGATTCTCGGACCCGTCGAAGCTGGTTTCCGACGTCGAAGAAATGGGATTCAAAGTCACCGCCATCATCGATCCAGGCCTGAAACACGACCCGGGCTGGCTTATTTATGACCAGGGTGAAGCCAACGGCTATTTCCTGGCCCCCCCCGGGGGAAGCACCTATATAGGCGAAGTCTGGCCGGGACCTTCGGTGTTCCCGGACTTCTCGAATCCGGCGGTGCGCGACTGGTGGGGTTTGCTGGTACCGAACCTGACCAATTTTGGCGTGCGGGGAATCTGGCTGGACATGAACGAACCGGCCAGCTTCAAACAAGAGTACAAGTGGACGGTTCCCAACAACCTGGCGTGCAATGGGGACGGCCATCCCACCACCATGGCTGAAATCCACAATGTTTACGCCTTGTTGGAATCCAAGGCGACCTTCGCAGGCATGAAAGCGGCACAACCCAATCGCCGCCCCTTCCTTTTGACCCGGGCGGGATTTGCCGGAATCCAGCGCTACAGCGCCGTTTGGACCGGAGATGCGGCCTCGAACTGGCCGGCCCTGCGAATGCAATTGGCCATGATGATGAACATGGGACTCTCCGGGGTCCCCCTGGTGGGCAGTGACGTGGGCGGTTGGGAGGGAGGCACCACTCCTGAGCTGTTTGCACGTTGGGTCAGTGTTGGGGCCGTCTCGCCCTTCTTCCGGGCCCACGTCCAGACTACCGCACCGAACCAGGAACCCTGGGAATTCGGAAGCGAGGTGGAAGAAATCAGCCGAATTCAAATCTCCGAAAGGTACCGGCTGCTGCCCTATTGGTACAGTCTGACCCATGAGGCAGCGCTGACTGGCGACCCGATTTTGCGGCCGCTGGTGTACGAGTTCCAGAACGAGCCGCCGGTATGGGACATTGACGATCAGGCGATGATCGGACCGTGGCTGATGGTGGCTCCGGCCCTTGAAGAAGGCCAGTCCCAACGCGCAGTCGTGCTGCCTGCGGGAGAATGGCTGGAGTACCATTCCGGCGCCCATTTTGTGGGGCCCAAGACTGTAACGACCGGTCTGACCTGGCAGGCGTTGCCCATGTACCTGCGCCAGGGAGCCATTGTCCCGAAGGGCCCTTGGATGGAGCACAGCGATGCGGCCCCCGTGGACCCCTTACAGTTCGAACTCTTTCCCGGCCCCCAGGCCAGCCAGTTCGTGATGTACGAAGATGACGGAGAAACCCCGGCCGAGAGCCAGACCGCTTCCCGGGTAGAGTACACCTTAAGCAAGACGGCCTCCGGGGCCCAGTTTGCCGCAGGCCCCAGAACGGGTCAGTTTGTGCCGGCCCCACGCCGTGTCCTATTGCGATTCCGGGCCGTGGACCAGTTGCCGACAGGGGTCACGTTGAATGGCTCGGCGGTGCCCAAGGCGGCCGACGCAGTCAGTTTCCAGACCACGACTCCCTCCTGGCACTTTGATGCCAACGACCGCAGCCTGTGGGTAGCGTTGGCCCAGGACAGCGACTTTGTGGTTGTGGCCAGCTACAGCACTGACCTGGTCACCCCCGATCCCATGGTGCAGGTCACACTTCGAGTGACCGTTCCCGAGGGAACCCCCACCACCACAAACATCCACGTGGCGACCGACGCCAACGGCTGGACCCAGATTCCGTTGCAGTGGGAAAACTCCAATACTGCCGTGGGGACCGTCAGCGTGCCTCGGGCAGGGTGGTTCTGGTACAAATACTCTCGTGGGGATTGGACCACCGTGGAGAAGTTGGCCGGATGCCTGGAAGCGGGCAATCGGTATGCCTTCGGAAAAGCCTGGCCCGTGAAGGAAGACACCGTCGAAGTCTGGGCAGACATGTGCCAGTAGGGGTCGGACATATCGTCCCCCCCATTTCGGGGGGGACAGGCCCAAGCCGCAGGCGAGGGCCAGGGGGGGCCGCAACCCCGGCAGCAAC
>CAYTWV010000045.1:0-1875 GCA_964442235.1 uncultured Myxococcales bacterium
GGGAACTCTGGAATCCCCGCAAGGGCTCCGTCCTCGAAGGCAAACTGGGCTCCTCTCGCTGGAATCACTCTGTAAGCTTCATCACCAAGGACATGGATTCCACCCTGCCCATGGTCAATGGCATGCTGATTATCTCCGGTGGTGAAGATGCTGATGGCGAAGATGTGGGCGTTCGCGACACCATCGAGATCTTCGATGTCGGGGCCATCATCGACCAGAAAGACAAGTTCGCCACGGAACAGTATTCCCTGTGCTCTAACGACCCCACGGACGTCACGCCTACTCCCAAGACGATGGCCGGTGCCGCGTTGGTGCCCGCTCGCCACTTCCTTTACATAGCGGGTGGTTTCAGCGATATCAACCATGCCAACCCCACCAGGGACATCTGCGTCTTTAATTACGTACAGCGGTCCTGGAGCGCCCAAACCGGCCAGTTCAAGTTGGGCAAAGCGAGAGGCGGTCTGACGGCCACCTCCATGCCCGGCAACCAGATTCTGTTCGCCGGGGGGCTCACCACCGGAACAACCGGCTTGAAGGCAGCGGAAACCGTGGAACTGCTCTTCGAGTACCGAACCGCCACCAACGAACTGCAAATTGCCATTGGACCCGAAGATACCTATCCCATCCGCATGTTAAGTCCTCGCTGGATGCATCAGGCCATTTTGGGCTGTGACGGCAAGGTCCTGGTTGTGGGTGGCCTCGCCGGATCGGACTTCAACGCGGCCCACGACGAGTCTTCCGAAGTCTACAACCCCCGTCCCTAGTCTCCCTCGAAATCAGGCCAACTCGTGACTGCCAAACAATGGACCGTACTGGATCTGATCACCTGGACCACAGGCTATTTCAGGCAGAAGGGACTGGCTTCTCCTCGGCTGGACGCTGAGCTGTTGTTGGCCCACTCTTTGGCCTGCACCCGAATCCAACTCTATATGGAATCCGACAAACCGCTGCTGGACCCCGAGTTGCAGCAGTTTAAGGCCCTGGCTCGTGAGCGGGTCGAGGGAAAGTCGGTCGCCCATATCGTTGGGAAAAGGGACTTCTGGAGGCTTCCGTTCAAGACCCCGGTGGGGGTCTTTGTGCCCCGGCCCGAAACCGAGGGCCTCATCGAGTTTTCCGTTTCCCACCTTTCCAAAGAGACTCCGGGCCCTCTGCTGGACCTCTGTTCGGGAAGCGGAAACATCCCCGTGAGCCTGGCCATGGAGTTCCCAGCGGCCCGGGTCACCGGCGTCGAGGTTACCGAGCTGGGTGCCCGGACCGCCCGCGAAAACGCCACCACGGCGAACGTCTCCCAGCGAGTCTCGATTGTCCAATCCGATGCCCTCGATTTCCTGGCAAAGACGCAAGAACGATATCCGCTGGTAACCTCCAATCCCCCCTATGTGCCCGAAGCCGAGTGGGCCACGTTGGACAGGGCGATTCGCCTTTTTGAACCGAAAGGAGCGTTGACCAGCGGAGCCGATGGCCTGGACTTGCTTCGACTTCTGATTCCGGCGGTATTCCACACGCTGCTGCCCGGAGGCTGGTTTGCCTTTGAGTACTCGGGGCCGTCGCAAACCCCAGCCTTGCAGCGGCTGATGCAGGCAACGGGCTACCAGAATGTTCAGGTGCTAAAAGACCTGGCCGGAATCGACCGGATTCTTGTGGGGTGCTCGCCCTTATAGGGCCGAATGGACGATCTGCTAAAGTCGCTTCTTGAACTCCTGGATGGCCGGAATCGCCACGGGGTCCAATCCCCGTAACTGCGCAACGTGGTACGTTACCCAATCGGCCAGCAGCAGCGAGCCCATGGCCTTTTCCAGACAGCTTCGGCCTTGCATGTCCACCACTCGCACCCGATGCCCTGCCTCGGCAAGCACAGAGGCCATCAGAGGGAAG
>CAYTWV010000045.1:1885-14467 GCA_964442235.1 uncultured Myxococcales bacterium
CCGCAACAACAAAAGGGCATAGCGCCCCGCATCGCCGGGGCCGAACGCCATCATCTCGTTGTGGTTCATTTCCGGAAGCGCTCCCCAGAGACACGCCGACTTGGCATTCTCGTTGAACTTGATACGCCACGTCCGGGCCACACCCATCTCATAATCCGTCGAGGAATAGACCGCAGGAACCGAGTCGCCAATCCATTCGGCCAGTTCCTTGCCCAACGGCTCCAACTCCTGCATCTCCAGCCAATCGGCCAGCTCCTCAAGAGACTGTTCGCATGCCAGCAATCCGGCCCGCTCCAGCAGCGACTTGACCACGCCGAACATGAACGGCAGGGCAAAACGGGGTTGAAACCCCAGAGGTTTGTCCGGAACCTGGACGTGGGGCAGATTCAACAGGCCCGCTTGGGTCGCCAGTTCGCCGCCGTGGCTGACCGCCACCACGCATTGGCTTAAAGTCACCGCCTGATGCAGCGCCGAGAGAGTCTCCTCGGTATTCCCGGAGTACGAAAGCGCAAGCACCAGGGCGTTTGCGGGCAGTGTGCATGGCAACGAGTAGTCGCGGACGACCTCGAAGGGAAACCCACGCTTCTGGCGGGCCCTTAGCAGGCTCACAAGGCCTGCAGACAGCGCCGAACCGCCCATGCCCAGTAACCATGCAGATTGGATGCCCGACGGAATCTCGATAAGCCTGCTGGCTTGAGAGGCCTGCCGAAGTTGTGTGGGTGCGTCGAGAATGAACTGGTGCATTTTTTCGCCCCCCCCCTGTCAAGCGGGGTTCTGGCTTCTACATGGAGACGACTTTTGCGTCAATGCCTTCCTGACTTGCCACCTTCAGTCGAAGGCGCTCGGCTTCCTTCTTCGAGGTGAATCGGCCGATGCGGACGCGGTAGAACTGACCCTTCTGGGGCACTTCCACGGGCATGATGAAGGGTTTGTACTTGACGCACAACGGCGAAGACTCGAGCCGCTTCACATAGTCCATAGCAGAGGCCTTGTCTTTGTAAGCCAGAAGCTGAACGCTGTACACGTGGATCGCATTGTCGCTGGCCTTGACCTTCTCAGACTTGGGTTCCCCCGCCACTTCGCCCTCCGAAGCGGGATCCGACTGCGACTTCTTGGCAGCAACAGGATTCTCTCTGGACCCGTCCGTGGCCCCTGCAGCCTTGTCTGCCTTTGCGCTCTTCTCGGCCTTAACGTTCTTGGCGGCTTTGACGTTCTTGTCAGCTTTCGGGGCCTGCTCGGGCGTCACGTCGGCGACTTCTGCCTCGGGCTGCGAGACCTTGGGACCTGCCTTCTTGGGTTCAGCCTTTCCGGGAAGCGGTGCCCCTTGAGGTGTGGCCCCAGCCTGGCCGCCCGGATCCACAACCGACAGCCGCTCTTTGGCCATGTCGATGGGGATGTCGTTGGTGGGGTCCGGATCGTCGGGCGCGTCGTAAATGTCGGGCCGAATGCGATGCCGAGCCTTGGCCTTGAGCAACTCTTCTTGCTGCTGAAACAGTTGTTCATCTTGAGCCAGTGTGTCCGCATGGCTCTGGACCAGGAAGCGATTGAAGCTGTCCAGCATCTCCGCCGGGCCGAACTTGGAGAACACTTCGCCGGGAATTCGGGCAAACTGGGGAACCGACAATCCGCCCTTGGTTTGCAGGGCCGCCTTCTGTGGGACCTTGCCCGACGCAGGCTGAAGTGTGGTCATGCCTCCCTGGTCTTGTTTGCCAACCAGGATCCCGGTCCCAAACACCAATCCTGAAAAGGCCACGGAGAGCGCGAGAATCAGCACAATCTGCCAGGTTCCCAGGTGGACTGTCACTTTCTCTCGAATCTTAGTGTCTTCTCGAAGGCGCATGGTTCCCCTCCCGTCAGGGCAAAGCTGACACGGGGCTACCCTACATCGCCCTTGAGTTCTGTCAAAAATGGGGCGACTCTCAAGAGAGTGCCGTACCCTTGAACTGAGGAGAGCCGTTATGCGAAGTATCGTCTGCAGTCCCAACGCCCCCAAGGCGATTGGCCCCTACAGCCAGGCAACCTTGATCACCCAACCTTCGGCCATGCTGTTTGTTTCCGGCCAGATCCCCATCAACCCGCAAACCGGCGAGATGGTCCAGGAATCTTTCCAGGCCGAAGTGGAGCAAGTACTCCAGAACGTTAAGGCCGTGGTCGAGGAGGCAGGCTTCTCCCTGGTCAATGTGATGAAGTCGACCGTCTATTTGACGGACATGGCCGACTTCGCAGCCATGAATGAGGTCTACGCCCGCTATTTCCCCACCGAAGCGCCCGCTCGCGCTGCATTTGCAGTGAAGGCGCTGCCCAAAGGGGCTCGCGTGGAAATTGAGGTGGTTTGCGCCCGCTAACCATGTGTTCCAATCCGCGACACGTGTTGCATATTGAGAATGTGCCCTTTTTTGCCGTTTCTGGCCAACCAAGCACAGATCGCACTTTGCCCCGAGGCCTGTGTCTCAAAACGATACACCACCCCTGTTGTGCCGTTTTCGCCCATACTGCGCTCCCAGGCGGGATTCAGGGCTTGGCACGCGGCTTGCATAAAGCATGGCTGTTTGGTTCAAGATACATAGCTTTTCCTCGCAAGATCCCCCATTGAACGCTTCAAATGACTGCTGCGGTCGTTTGGAGTCCAGCCCATTGAACAGCGAAGCAGCGTGGGCTCGTCGCAACGATCGCTGTTCCAACGTTTCTTTTCTACTGAGTTCTTCGGTTTCTTAAATGTGGCGAGCCCTGAACGACTGAAGGGGGTTCCCGAAAGGGGGCCCCCTTCGCTCGTTAAGGGAATCTATTCACCACGGGATGCACGAACCATACAGATCTTGGCGGTTACGACTTGCGGGTACTCTGCAAGGGTCGTCTGGACGGAGACTGGTTTCTGGTTGTTGGGGAGGGCCGCCTGGTGTGGCGGGAGGATTGCGGGGCGGGGGCAGGTACGGCTATTTCTGAGCGGTTCGGTCTAACATCAGTCCGCCATTTCCATTTTGACGGAAGTACGCTTCCAGGCCCATGCGTGCCAGCGGGCCCGATTTCAGTACCCAGTTGGGTGGGTTCACGGTCAGCGCCGCAATCGCAATCTAGGGGTTCTCGGCGGGAGCAAAGCCCACAAACCAGGAGTAGTGAAGTCTGGGGGAAGTGCCAGGCTCGGACGACAGCGAACCTGTCTTGCCGGCCACGGAGATGCCGGCCAGCGGGCTTTTGGAGCCGACGTGGAAGTACTTTGAGGCCGTCCCCATGGAGGTGGTAGCCAGCATCATGTCGGTGAGGGCTTTGGCTGCTTCGGGAGAGAGCACGCGGTCCAGAACCGTCGGCACACCCGCCGGTTGAGACTCTCCTCCAGCGCCCAGCGTGTCCCGGACAATTCGAGGAGACATCATCACGCCGCCATTGGCCACAGCCGCCGCAATAAGAGCAGCGTGCAGGGGAGAGAGGGTGGAGTAGTGGAAGCCGGCGGCCATGTTGGCTCGCTGCAGCCGGTCTTCGGGAACCGTCGCTTTGCTGATTTCCACGGGCCAGAAGAAGGGGATATGCCGATTGAACTGGAATCGGTCGGCGTAGGTGTGCAGGTCTTGCCGGGTCAGGAACTGATTGGCCAGTTTGGCCAGCACGGCGTTGGTCGAACGCCCAACGGCCTCGATGAGCGTCTCGCAGGTCCGATCTTTGCCGGGGTTCGTCTTCAGGTGAGCGGCTTTGATGCCATTCTTGCCGCCGAAGAAGCAAACGGACGTATCCGGGTCCACGTGGTGGGCTTCCACCAGGGCAGCGGCAGTGACCAGTTTGAAAATTGAGGCAGCGGGGCCAGTGGCTTCCAGGGCCCGGTAATTGTTCAGTTTGCCGTTTTGATACCCAACCAGAGCAAGCACTTCGCCCGTTCTGGGGTTAATGGCCACAAAGGCAGCTTCGGGAGGATTTGCCTTCTGGAGGTACTTCTCGACTTCCCGTTGAAGGGCCACATTGATGGTGAAATTTACGCTGTGGTCGTCCTGTTGCGACAGGATGTCCGCGTCATTCCCCTTTGTGGTCGGGGCGCTGGGCACTGCGGTGGCTTCAGCCAGCGCGGTATTAAGCGACTCTATCTGGCTGACCACGTCTTCGACCACTGGCAGTTCAGGGGGGACAAAGGCCGCCTCGGCCTGCGCCGTCTCCTGGCCTTCCTGTGGCTGTCCCGCCGCACTCTTCTCTCTTCCGGTGAGAATCATGGCCAGCAGCAGGCCAACAACCAGACCCACCAGCATGGAGAGCTTCAGTTTTCGAATCTCCGGATACCTCGTTGAACCTCCGAACAAACCCATGGTGACTCCTCCTTCTTGCCGCTGGGGATGCTAACACGGCCGATCGGCGGCGCAAAAAAGGTGAGCGAAGCGACGATCTCCAGCATCGGTGGGGCGATCGCATGATGACGCCCGGATCAGAACCCGGCGTTGACCGGGCGAGTCTTTTGTATGAACATACGCGCAGCGATTTTAGCCCTGGGAGTGACCGTGTATAAGCCACATCCACGCATGGCACTGGACCTCTTGTGTGACACCAGCTCGGTGCTTCGCCGGGTCGAGAGAATTGCGGCACGGCAAGGTGTCGGTCGTGTGGCCGCCGAGACGGTGCGGGTGGGGCGATGGCCCATGGGCGCCATTGCGTGGAAGGATGGGGGTGCGGGGGGACGCACCCAGGACGGAGGGTGGCAGCAGCGGGTGGAGACTGGCCAGAGGGTGCCGACCTGGGCGGTTCGGGTGGTTCCGGAGGAGCACTTCGCCCAGAAGTCTCTGCAGGCCTGGCTTGACTCTGCGGAAACCCAACGGCCCGAGATCATGGAGCCTGGGCGGGAATATGGTGACCAGACGGCTGTGGTGCTGCAGGGCCGCGTGCTGGATGCGGGGATTGTCTCGCAGTTGATGTTCCTTGGAATTCAGGAGATTGCGGTGTGGGCAAGGCCTCAGATTGTGCTGGTGGTGGCGGGAGAGGATCCCGAGACACATCCGGCGAAGTCTGGCGACAGTCTCTTGGGAGGCGTGGCCGCTGCCTCATGGATAGGTGCCCTGCTGGCGGAATGGGGTTGTCCCGGGGTTCGGCTGGCCTTTGCTCCCTCTTTGGAGGGGCTGGAAGAGGCCTTGGGAGAGAGTGAAGTCGGGGTTTTGATCTCGGACGGGTCCCCGGGGCGTTATGCGTCGCTGCGGCCGCTGTGGTCGGGCCAATTGGCCGGGTGTGTGCCGCTTTTCTGGAAATGGAACCTGCTGCCCTGCAAACATACGGGGTTGGTGGAGTACCAGGGACGGCCCTTGCTGGTGCTGCCCGACTTGGCGGGCAAGAGCATGTTGTCCAGCTTGGTTTTGATTCCAGAGCTGGCCTCGGCGGCGTGGTGTATGCCGCAAGGCGAAACGCAGACCGTGCCTGCCTGGAGTGAGGTCGTGGTAGAGGAAGGGGCGTGTCGGATTGTGCCGGTTAGCCAGGATGAGTCGGCGGACAGTGGCTGGGCTAGCGTCAGATTGGATCGAGTGTTTTCCGGTCGAGATGTGAGCGCTGCAGGGGGCTGGTTCCTGGCCGAGCGCTCCATTCAGCCGGGGGACCCAGTAGAAATCGTGCGTTGTCGGGGGAGGGAGCCATGGGCCCCATAGGATTGGCGTTTGAAGAGGCCGCTCGTGCCGGCCGTGGGTTGTTGTTTCCCGAGATTGTGTTCGGATATCCCGATCCCCGGACCTCCATGAAGGCCCTTGAGTATCTGGCCAGCCAGGACCACGTGGTGATCAAGCTTCCAACTCCGGTAGCGACGGGGCATCCGGGCAATACCAATGCCGTAATCATTGAGGCACATCGCAGGGCATTGGAAGCAGGTTGGACGCCGGAACGGGTGGTTCAGCGGTTGGGATTGTACCGTCCCAACTTTCTTGTGGTCTATGAAGAGGCGTTGCTGGGGGGTCCGGAGGCGTTTCTGGATTCGTGCGCCGGGTACATCGACGGCTGCATTTTTGCGGAGGGATTCACCGGGCACGAAACACCCATGTGGAAATCGCACCTGACGGCTGAGCGTGCGGCGGAGTACTCGAAGAAGTTCGGGTTGGATATCGCCCGCATCGTTTACGCGGGGCAGGAGCAGTCATTTGCCGAGCCGGTGAAGAGTGCGCAGGGGCTGGTCTATCTGGCCATGGCGGCCCAAACGGGGGGACCGATGGCAAGCTCGCAGCAGCTAAGCGCTTCGATTAAGGCGATTCGGGCCATTCGGCACATTCCGGTCATGGGTGGTTTCGGTGTGAATTCGCCCGAGAAGGCCAGAGAGGTTATGGCAGCGGGATTGGACGGGCTTACCGTGGGAACCTGGCTGCTGGAGAGTCTGTCTCGTGGGTTCTTGCACTTCAAGCGAACGGCAGATGCCCTTTGGGAAGCGATGGGGAAGTAGCGGGCGGGATTTGCAGGGTCAGTTTCGGATGCTGTGGATGGGACCCGGCATCGTTCCCTTCAGAGCAATAAAGTCATGACAGGAGTACCGGCTTACGGGCATGACGGCCAGGGTGCCAAGCAGGCCCCCCAAGTCGATCAGGTCGCCAGCCTTGGAGCCGGGCACGGGCAAGATTCGGACGGCCGTGGTTTTGTTGTTGATCATCCCGATGGCCAGTTCATCGGCAATGATGCCCGAAAGAGTGGACGCCGAGGTGTCTCCGGGAACAGCGACCATATCGAGGCCCACGGAGCAGACGGCGGTCATGGCTTCCAGTTTCTCCAGGGTCAAGCTGCCGCGGCGGGTGGCCTCGATCATGCCCTGGTCTTCGGAGACGGGAATGAAGGCGCCGGAGAGACCGCCGACCTGGGACGCAGCCATCGCACCGCCCTTCTTCACGGCGTCGACCAGCATGGCTAACGCAGCGGTGGTGCCGGGGCAGCCGGTGCTCTCCAGCCCCATAAGCTCCAGGATGTCGGAGATGGAGTCGCCGATGGCAGGAGTGGGGGCCAGCGAGAGGTCGACGATGCCGAAGCGGACAGGGTCTCCCAGCATACGTGCGACTTCCCGACCCACCAGTTCCCCGGCGCGGGTAATCTTGAAGGAGACCCGCTTGATGGTGTCGATGATGTCGGCCATGGTGTTCATGTTGCCCGACTGCTTCAGACGTTCCAAAGCGGCTCGGACGGCGCCGGGGCCAGAGACACCCACATTCAAGACGGCGTCACCACCCCCGATGCCATGAAAGGCGCCGGCGATGAAGGGGTTGTCTTCTACGGCATTGCAGAAGACCACCAGTTTGGCGCAGCCCAGGGCGTTTGGGGTCTTATTGGCCAGGTCCAGGATGATGCCTCCCATCTTGCGGATGCAATCCATGTTCAGGCCGTCCCGGGTGGTGCCCAGGTTGATCGAAGAGCAGATACGTTTGGTTGAAGCCAGGGCAGCGGGAATGGATTCCAGCAGGGCGATGTCGGCTTGGGTGGCGCCTTTGTGGACCAGCGCCGAGTAGCCGCCCAGATAGTCCACCTTGCAGTCTTCGGCCACTTTGTCCAGGACTCGGGCGACGGCGACAAAGTCGTCGGGAGTCTGCAGGGCAGCGCCGGAGACGGCGATGGGAGTGACCGCAATGCGTTTGTTGACGATGGGGATTCCGTATTTGTCTTCGACGGCCTGAGCGAACTCGACGAGGTGTTTGGCTCTGTCGTAGATGCGGTTGTAGACGAACTCGCAGAAGGCTTCCCGGCTGCGATTGGGGGCGTCCAGCAGGTTGATTCCCAGGGTGACGGTGCGGATGTCGAGGTTCTCGGCCTCGATCATGCGGATCGTCTCGTGAATCTCTTTCATGGTGTAGATCATGGTTATACCTTGTGCATCGCGCTGAAGATGCCCTCGTGCATGACGAGAATCTTGACGCAACCCAGGCGGGCTTCCTCTTCCAGCAGCTTCTCTTTGAAGACTCGGAAAGAGATGCCCTTGGAGACCAGGCCCTGCAAGTCCACCACGAAGATGAGGGAGAAGTAGTCGCCGACGATGGTCTGATTCATGTCCGAGAGGTCGCCACCACAGGCCGCCACGGCCGAGGAGATGGTCGCCACGACTCCGGTCCGGTTTTTGCCGACGGCAGTGACGATGGCTCGATTGGGCATCGAATCGTTGTCGTGCAGGTTATTGAGTGCGTCGTTGAGGACGTTTCGGTCGACTTTGGAAGCCGGTGCCGCAGCGACGGGTTCCGCAGGCCGGGGAGGGGGCGGCGTGGGGCGAGTGCCCGACGCTGCTTCGCGATTCGACAGGATCTCTTTGACCACGAGGTCTTCGATGATCTTGGCGATTTGCGAAGGGGATGCAGGGGACTCGGAGGTGGTTCTCTGGGAGGAGTAGTCCAGCTTCAGTCCTTTGCGGATGGCAAATTCTCTGGCGGAAGGGGTTAGCAGCATGTCGCGGTCAACCACGACGGTGCCGTCTTTGGCCAATGCTTCCAGGTCATGTTCGGTGATAGCTCGTTTCATGAGGCGCTCGTGTCATTGGGGTGGATATCAAAATGGTCCACGATGGCCACGACAGCGGCATCGATGGGCCGGGACGGTAGGGCACCGGGGGCCAGATCGGGTTCAACGGCGACGCGGCCTGAGTGTCCGTATGCGATGATGACGTCTTCGCCCACCCCGGCACCCAGGACATCGGCTACAACGACGCCATCTTCCATGGAAGCTGGAGGGGGCTGCATTCCGGGGGCGAGGTCAGCCAGTTGATAGGGGCGAACGATCAGGAACTTCAGTCCCTCGAGGTTTTTCCATTTGACCGAGGACCAGACGGTCCCGACCACGCGTGCGAGAAACATTAGTACTCCCCCTCTTCGCTGAATGTTTCGTCCAGGTGGGTGTAGCCATCGATAATCCGAGTGATGGCGGCATCGGCAAGGATGTGGCGGTTATCCTGTGGAGCGAAGACACGACGAGCTCCGCTGCCCCAGGTGACGGCGACCAGGTGACCGGTCACGGCACCCAGGTTGTCCCGGGCGACGACCACTTCACCGGTGGGCCGCAAGGCACCCTCGTGGCGGGCGAGGCTGGCGACCAGAAGGAGTTTGGCGCCGTCAAGGCGGGGATGTTTGCGGGTGGCCCAGACCTCTCCGATGACACGTCCCAGCATCATGATGCGGACTCCTCTGGAGGGGGGGGGTGTCCCCCGGTCACTGTCAGGGTCGAGATGGGGTGTTCGGGGCGCAGGCGAAACGGTCGTTGTGGGTCGTTCAGGGCATCGGAATCGATCTCGGTACGATCGACGATGGCCATGACGGCAGCTTCCACGGGGGTACGGGGGTCACCAGCATCCCATCGGCCCGGCAATCCCATGCACACCAGGACGTCTTGGCCCACCTGGGCGCCGACTCGGTCGATGGCGACCAGATGATCCACGGGGTGGGATGGATTGTGCCAAAGATAGGGTCGGACCAGGACCAGTTTAAGGTCATCCAGTTTGGGATTTTTGCGGGTAGACCAAACGGTACCCACCAGCCGTCCGAGGATCATGGGAGCACCTCCGGGAAGAGGGAGGTGTCCACATCGCAGGCATCCACGATGGCAATCACGACATCTTTTACGGGCAGATCGGGCCCCACGGTCAAGTCTCGTACCCTGGACCCATGGGCCACCAGCACGAATTCGCCGATACCGGCGCCAAGCTGGTCGATGGCCAGGCGAACGCCCGGTCTGACATCCACGGAATCCGCATCGGGATTCAGGTGGATCATTCCAGTATCCGGGCGAAAGGCCACGGACTGCACTTGGACGATCTTGCCGCCGTGCAGCGACTCGGCTTCTTTGGCTCCCCATACCGTTCCCACGACTCGACCCAGCATCATCGGGCACACCTCTGTCGGGCCGCAGGTATAGCAGCGTTGGGGTCTGAATGCAATTGCGGGGTGTTCCGGAATTTTGACGGCGAGGGAGGGGAGCGTAGAATCGGCGACTGGATGAGTTCGAGGTATGCCGTGGACACAAAGGTCCTCCGAATTTGGGGCGCGTTGTTGGTGGTAGGGGCCATGATGGCTGGATGCACCAACGAGACGGAGGTGCTGCGTCGTCAGGTCGAGCAACTGCGTGTCGAACTGGCGCAGTTGCGGGCTGCCTCGGCCAATTCCACGGTGATGATGGAAGACTTGCAGAACAAGGTACTGCTGCTGGACGACCAGATGGATTCTACCCGCTTGGCGCTGGGCCGAGTGCCCTCCCGAGGTAGCCGCGAGATGGGGACCACGGGGCTTCCTGTGGTGCGGCTGGCTCCGGCGTATGACCAGGGCGATGCAGAAGAGGGCGACACCGAAGAAGAACAACCCTGGAATGGCGGCACGCCCCAGGTTGTGTTCCAGCACATCGAGGAAGATGGGAATGTGTTTGAAGGGCCGGCTCCGGCGCAGAAGCCTGAGAATAATCGGGCAGAGATGACGATTCCCAAGCCGGTCAAACCGGCCAAGGCCGCCAAGACCTTCGATCCCGAGCCCATCGAGATGTATAAGGCTTCCTACGAATTGCTTCAGAAAAAACGGCACGGCGAGGCCATCGCCGGGTTCCAGAAGCTGATAGAGGCATACCCCAATCACGACTATGCGGACAACGCGTTGTATTGGATGGGCGAGGCCTATTATGACACTCAGGAGTACGCCAAGGCCATTGAGTGTTTTGACAAGTTGTTGACGCTCTACCCGGACGGGAACAAGGTTCCTGACGCCTTGCTGAAGACGGCCCTTTGCTACCAGAATCTGGGAGAGGGGGGTCCGGCCAAGCAGTGGGCGGAGCGATTGTTGGCGACGTACCCCCAGACTGCGGCGGCCGCTGTAGCCAGGGAAAAGATTCGTTCGGATTGGTAATGAGGGTGACCATGAGGCGTCTGCTAAGCTCCTGCCTGGCCCTGCTCTTCATCGGGATGGGCTCTATTCCGGCAGCGAACGCACAAGAAGAAGAGACCATCGGGGTCGAACCGGACATCGTGACGACCTACCCGGCCATCACGGGCGAACGAATCTACATTGTGGAGGAGGGGGACACGCTCTGGGACATCTCGGAGCAGTTCTTCGACGACGCCCATTTCTGGCCGACGTTGTGGGCCTTCAACCCCCAGATCACGAACCCTCACTGGATTTATCCGGGGGACTGGGTGGTCATCGTTCCCAAGAGCATGCTGGGTTCGGGCCCCGGGTTCGTTTGGGCCTCGTCCCGCTATACGCAGCAGGCCACGGAAGTGATGGTCATGGCTCGTTCCAAGGGGTTCATCCCGGAGCGAACGTTCAAAGAGAGCGGCAAGATTCGGCACTCTCGTGAAGAGAAGCAGCTTCTGGGTCAGTACGATGAAGTTTATATGGAATTCTATATTCCAAAGAAGATCAAGCGTGGTGAAGAGTTTACGGTGTATCATGTGGAGGGTGAAGTGCGTCATCCCGTATCCGGCGAATTGCTGGGTTACAAGGTGAAGCACCTGGGTGTGGCCAAGGTCCTTGGGGCCGAGAAGCGGTTTGTGAAGGGGTTGCTGTTCACGACCTACGAAGAGATTGAGCGTGGCGACCTGGTGACGGACATATTCCAGCATCAGTTCATGGTGGGGCCCAAAGCGAACAAAGTGGACCTGGATGCGGTGATCGTAGAGGCCTTCGAGGAGACCACTTATCTTGGCGAGCACCACTACGTGTTCCTGGACAAGGGACGTAACGACGGCGTGGTGGCGGGGAACCGCTTTACGGTGGTGACTCGGGGCGACGGCTATATGGACGTGGCGGAAGGGGACAAAGATGATCTGCCCGAAGAGGTGGTGGGCGAGGTCATGGTGGTGGAGCCTTATGACAACACGTCGTTGGGCATCATCACCCGAAGCGTCAACGAGATTCGAGTGGGCCAGAAGTGCCAGATGCGCATCGGCTACGGCATCATCAAGCCGGTGGAGCAAGAGAAGCGACAGCAGCCCGTAGGCAAGTAAACGTGGTCATGTCGAGCGGCGATCATCCCGCTGGGCTTCGTTGGCCAGCGGGCGGCGTGCTCGAAGTACCGATGCGTACGACTGCGCTGCCGCCTCGCAGGCCTGGCCCGCCTTCGATGGCCCCGAGGGGGCCCCTCAGGCCCTTCGAGGGGAGCGAAGTCGAGGGGCCGCCTTGCCCAACGGGCGCTGGCCGCCCGATCTGACCACGTTTGAATAGCGCACCGAAACAGCGCACCCGAACAGCACACCCCCGAACGGAATTCGATCCATCCTTCGTCGCCGTTGTTCGTTGACGTCGCCGTCGCCGTCGCCGAGTTCCAATCCTGACTTTGAGGCTCGCATGTGACGCACGCGCGACACGCGCGCACGCTCCTGCGCATCGCCCCAATATTTACCTTTACCGCGGCGGGCCAATCGGTTACAATCCGGCGCGTTTTGGTATGCGGACACTGGAGTAGAGAAAAATGGTAGACGAAATTAAGAATCAAGCCGTTTTTGATAGTGAAGAATTTGCGCCATCTGGAATCGCTTATGACGCTTCTAGTATTAAAGTCCTTAAGGGGTTGGATGCGGTCCGGAAGCGTCCGGGCATGTACATCGGCGACACCGACGACGGTTCGGGGTTGCACCACATGGTTTTCGAAGTGGTGGACAACTCGGTGGACGAGGCGCTGGGCGGCTATTGCAACCGCATC
>CAYTWV010000046.1:0-14436 GCA_964442235.1 uncultured Myxococcales bacterium
AGAAGGCGTAGCGCGGATGGCCCTCACCCGCTGAAACGCCGCCGGGCCCCATCAACCAGTCTCCCCATGCACTCCTCCGCAATAATTGGTGCGGCCGCCATTGAGTCACTTTGACGACTGTGGGCCGAGTGGACATGCCGGTGCTTGCGAGTACTCTCACGCGGCTCTGCCGGAGGGAACTCATGCCGTTGAAGATCCTGATGCAATTGATGGCGATGATGCTCAGTCTGGTGCGAACCCTCTTCGCCGACAAGGCCAGTCTTGCGTTTGAGAATCTCGTCTTACGTCAGCAACTCGTTGTCCTCCAGCGCAGGACTCCCCGCCCTCGCCTTGACGATTTCGACCGAGCCTTCTGGGCGACTCTGAAGGATCACTTCACCGCCTGGGCCGACGCTCTTGTCATTGTGAAACCGGAGACCGTGGTCCGCTGGCACACGGACGCGTTTCGCAAGCACTGGGCCAGGAAGAGCGGGCCGGGGCCCGGGCGGCCACGCATCCTGCAACAGCACATCGACTTCATAAAACGCATCTCGGGCGATCACCCCGAGTACGGCGAGGACCGTATCGCACTCGAACTGGAGTTGAAGCTCGGTGCCCGGCATTGCGCCTCCACCATCCGCAAGTACATGGTGAAGGGCACCGGTCCGGGGCGGGCACGTGCCCCACAATCGTGGAGCACGTTCCTCAAGAATCAAGCTGGCGCTATCTGGACTTGCGACTTCTGCGTCCAGCGGACCGTACGCTTCACCGCTCTTTACATCTTCGTCATCATGGAACTGGGAACCCGGAGAGTTATGCACATCAATGTCACTCAACACCCGACCCAGGACTGGGTAAGGCAGCCCTTCGACGGGGCTCAGGACAGGCAGATTCGTACTTCCACGAGAGATGCGCCGCTGCATATAGCGCAGCAGATCGGGCAGTTCGTCCAGGTCTTCCACCCCTTATCGCAGTTGACTACCAGATGACAGCCAACGTCCAGCCGGAAACCTCCCGCAGGTACGAGGCGTATCGCCCGCCTGGGAAGGTGTGCTTCTCTTAGACTTCGACATCCCAGGCTCCTGAGTGCTGCAGCAATGCCGCAATCGCTCCGCCGCCGATTCCGCTGCCCACTACGATGGCTCGTTGCTTTTGCATAGTCCATTCTGCCTGTTTGGCTCAGAGCCCGTCAGACAGCACGTTGCGCTTGCGGCCCCCCTACATCCCCAGAGCTTTGCATCCTGTCGCGGCATGGTGCCCCAGTCGAGAAGCAACAAGACAAGACGTCTGCTTCTGGCCACTCCGCACTGCCCCGACATGAACCCGATGCAGGATTGACTTGCCATTCCCCTGTTTCTACTTTGAACGGGAGCAGGGGGCCACGGTGAGCAGCAATCCTCGTCCATATACCATGGCCCTTGTCGTCTTGAGATGGAGCAGGTCATGAGAAGTCTAGCCGAGTGCCTTCTTCCGGTGATGCTTGTGGGACTTGTCCCGTCGGGGTGTGCCAGCGACACCGGAACGAACCCGGTGGATGTACTGGATGCCCGAAGCGGGAACGATGGCTTGTACGATGCCATGCTTGACAGCGTGGCTGACCAAGGGCGCGACTTCGCAGGTGACGTCCCGGTTGACGAGAAAGCGGATGCCTTTGGGGACGTGGCCGTTGATCTTTGGATCCCGGACTCCGCTACGGATGGGGGGCCGGACGTAGTGGGGGGATGTGCGGAGACTGAGACTCGGAAATGCTACTCGGGACCCCCATCGACGAGGGGCATCGGCACATGCCAGCAAGGTGAGCAGTCCTGCACGGACGGAGTCTGGGGGCTTTGTTCAGGAGACACCCTCCCGACTGAAGAAGTCTGTGACGGTGCGGACAACGATTGTGATGGCAGTACTGACAATCTGCCCGATTTGCACTGTGGGCTCGGGCAGTGTGCGGTAACGTCACCGGCATGTGAAGCTGGAGCCGACCAGGAGTGTATTCCGCCCATCGGCGCTTTGGACGAGCCATGCAACGGCCTGGACGACACGTGCGATGGACAGGTGGACGAGGGATGCCTCTGCATGGATGGAGAAAAGCAATTCTGCTACAGCGGCAGCCTGGCGACTCTGGACATCGGAGTATGCAGGGGCGGCGAACAGACTTGTGTAGGAGGGGAGTGGGATCTGTGCGAAGGGGAGATCACTCCGCTGGCCGAAATCTGTGACGGCGTGGACAACGATTGTGACTGGGGCCTGGACGAGGAGTTGGGCAGCCTTTCGTGTGGGATGGGAGCGTGCGCTGTGACGATACCGTCCTGCGAAAACGGCAGCTTGGCGGTCTGTTTGCCGAAGACCGAAGAAATCGAGGTCTGTGACGGCGTGGACAACGATTGCAACGGACAGGTGGACGACTCCAGTCCGGGGGGCGGTGTGGCTTGCAACACAGGAGAGCTGGGGATTTGTGCAGCCGGCACAACCGCCTGCATTGGCGGCACCCTTATCTGCAACCAGAACGTACAGTCCTCGCCTGAGGTGTGTGATGGACTCGACAACAATTGCAGCGGGCAGGCGGATGAGGCCAGTCCGGGGGGCGGAGTTGCCTGCAACACAGGGAAACTGGGGATTTGTGCAGCCGGCACAACCGCCTGCATTGGCGGCACCCTTATCTGCAACCAGAACGTACAGTCCTCGCCTGAGGTGTGTGATGGACTCGACAACAATTGCAGCGGGCAGGCGGACGAGGGCAATCCGGGGGGCGGGAACTCGTGCCAGACGGACCTGCAGGGAGTGTGCAAGGCGGGCACTCACTCGTGCGTCGGCGGAAGCATCGTGTGCATCCAGAACGTGCTGCCCTCGGCCGAAACATGCGATGGGCTGGACAACGATTGTGACGGACTGTTGGACGATGATGTGGCGAGCAACGCAAATCTGTTCAGTGAGGCGTTCGCAAACAACGCCAAGGGGTGGTCTCTGGGGACCGAGTGGGCCATCGGCACGGCGACTGGCTACACGGGCGGCATCGGCACCGATCCGGGGTTGGATCGTACTGCTACAGCGGACAACGGGATTGCGGGCGTAGTGCTGGGGGGAAAATATTCCGTCAGCAGTTTGCACAGCATGTACTACCTGACCAGCCCCACCATCAACACCAACGTCTCGGGATATTTGACTCTTGATTTCTGGCGTTGGCTGGGGACGGACCACTTGCCATTCGTGAGTAACGAGGTCCAGGTCTCAAGCAATGGAGGTGCCACCTGGACAACCATCTGGTCCCACACGGTGTCTGAATTCATCGAGGAGAAGGCCTGACTCAACTACACATACGACCTAACGCCCTACAAGTCGACGACCATGAAGATTCGTTTCGGCTTCAGCATTGAGGCTGTCGGGGCGATGGACGGAGCAGGCTGGAACCTGGACGACGTAGTGGTGAGGAAGTGCCTGTAGGAGGACTCCTGCCCTGTGCCTACTCAGAAATGGATCTAGAGTAGGAACAGCCACCGCCGCCGAATTCAAGCGAAATCGCGCGTTCCAAACGGTGCCTAGCGATCCGGGGACATGACAGGTGGCCCAGAACGCACCGTTCCTGTTTGGAGGAGGCACAGGGCTGACGCGGCTCACTCCATATTTCCTCCTTCCGAATCTCTTGTTTCCCCTCATTCCCGCTGCTACGATAACGGAGTTCCGACATTTTGATGTTCCTCTTTATGGTCATTGCAGTGCGGTTCTGTCGTGTATATGGGGTGGAAATGCGAACAATAGCTATCGTATTTGCTTTATCGCTTGCAGTGGCAATGGCTTGTGGTGGTAACTCTGGCAAGTCAGAGAGTACACTTGGACAGTGTACGGACGGAGTGGACAATGACGGGAACGGACTCCCCGATTGCGACGATCCTCAGTGCCAGGTCTTCGTCGCTTGCGTCGACCACCGTGGTTCCGGCGACGCCCTCCTACCCGACGGCGCCTCTGGTGACAAGGACCAGACGTCAGGCTCTGATACTGCCAACCCTTCCGACGGCACCGTCGCATCTGACTCCGACGGGACAAGTTCGCTGGGAGATGGCTCTGCCACGGACGCGGCAACACCCTCTGACCACACCGTCAATCCTGGAGGATGCGACCCTTGTGGCTACGGCAGCATCAAGGGACAAGTCTGTGCCCCCAATCAGCAGGTTTTCGTCTCAGGCGCACAAATCACAATCGAGACGACCAACTGCAACGGAGAGCCCTTGGTTTTGACTGCTATTTCCAAGTTCGATGGAACCTACTTCTTCGAAAATGTTCCATGCGGTGATCAGACCATTCATATTCAAAAAGGCAGTTTTGTTCATGACATCACCATACCGGTTAAGGTTGGACAGCTCATGGATATTAGTGGTACTGACATAAAAATGTGCTTTGGGGCGAAAGTGGTCAATATCGCTGTTTTCTGGGGCCAGTGGGATGCCATGAATGATATTGTCAACCGTCTTGGATTCGACTACGATTGGTATTACTTTAAAGACGACCTCTACGCGGAGGAACCCGACTGGCCAAATGTGGAAGCCGTCAAACTTCTTTTGGATCCCGAGTGGCTTGCCCAGTACAACATACTCATTTTTAATTGCGGGTCTGCCTACTTAAAGTGGGTGGACGAATTTCCGGACATCCAGGAGAACGTCAGAGACTGGGTCCTGATGGGTGGCTCTCTGTACATGTCTGATCTGGCCTGGATCATTGGCGAAAAGGCCTTCCCTGACGCCATCGATTTCTACGGAACCGATGACAAGGGAAGCATGGCCCCCGATGGCCCTCAGATCATTGACGGGCAGCAGGACTTCGACGCCTTCTTCGTTGACGCGGAACTTGCGGCCTATGTGGGCGGCGCCGAGATAACGGTTCACTACGATGCAGGCCCCCTGATTTCTGTGGCCGGCCCGGGCGTTGGCACCAAAGTCCATGCCAAAGCCCACATCGAGCAGTGTACCTCCTTCCTCGACAGTTGCCTCTCGAACGTCAAGCTCGACGAAGACCAGCCCGTGATACTGAGCTACCAACCCGGCCCCGCCTCGGGAAACGTGGTCTACTCCTGTTTCCACGTGGACGAGCAGAACGACCAGGAGAAATACGACCAGGTCTTGTACTATATGTTGTTTATGCTATAATAATGATATGTGTGGTGATCCCAGTTGCGCCATGATTGATATAATCTCTGTGTTTTTCTTGCCATGCATTTTAACCTGTGCCTCCTCAAAACATGATTGGCATTTCGAGGGCCTTAGATCCGGGGGCGACGGCGGACAAGTGTTTGACTTGGTGGCATGCGGTGCGCTGCCCCCGCTTTCCTACCCGCCGTGGCACAATGAAATCGTCAGAGAACGTGCGGGGCTACCCCGTCGGATCCCCGAATCCTGGCGGCCGAAGCCCGTCGATGGGTTTTGAGAAGGGACTGCCACCACCGCCGAATACAGGCGAAATCGCACGTCCCAAACGGGACGGTACCTCTCTATCCGGGGACGTGACAGGTGGCCCAGGACGCACCGTTCCTGCTTTGAGGAGGCACAACGTCTCTATCATCCCCATGAACCACTCTGGCTCTCGGTCTGACCACGATTCGCGGCTTGCCGAGTTCACGACGCGGGTCGGACGGATATCTGCGGACCACGGGGTTAAATAGAAAAGCCCAGCGTTTCCGCTGGGCTTTCATCTGGCTCGGCAGACGGGACTTGGAACGATGACCCGCTGCTTAACTCAACTCCCTCCTAAGGAATCGCCATGTACTCGGCAAAAGAGGTAGGCTCTGGTATGGGTTGGTCGTCCTCAAGCAACCCCTTCACGTGCAGGTGGATGGCCTTGTGCATCTGGTGCTCGACTTCGCTGCGGGTGGCCCCTGTGGCAACACAGCCAGGGAGGTCGGGGGCGTATGCCGAGTAGTTACGGCCGACTTTCTCTATAACTACCAGAAATCGTCTCATGTTATCGCTCTCACTTCAGTTGAGCCTGCTTGAGAATGATATTGTACGTGCCCGGGGCAAGATCGTGACCCGGCTTCCCGGCGATTGTCACACGCCCAGACTTGTTGTTTGCCCTTAAACGCAAAAGCCCAGCGTTTCCGCTGGGCTTTCATCTGGCTCGGGAAGAGGGACTTGAACCCACGACCCGGTGGTTAACCGCCACCTGCTCTACCGACTGAGCTATTCCCGAATACAAACAGTCAACGAGCCAGTCCTGTACACCCAAGGAGGGTCGCAAGTCAAGGGAAAACCGACTGGACGCGTCGTGAAGGGTCAGTTCAGGTTCAGGTAGATGCCGGTACCAAACTTGAATTCGATGCATCCCTGGGGGGTCGTGGCAGCGGCAAATAGCACGTGCTCCAGGCCTTGGAACTCCAGGCCGGTGATGACCGCCAGCGGCTCCAGCATCTCCTGGGGCACATGCAGTACGCCCTCGCTGGCATCCACCGCACACTCGGTGTACGTCGGGCCCGAAGCGTGATGATTGATGGGAATGTGCGTGAACACCAGCCCCGCATTGGAGATTGGGGTCCAGGTCACACTGATGCCCGTAGGCTTGTCGTAAGCACCTTCCAAGGTACCTACCAGATTCTCCAACAGCCCTGGGACCAGGGTCTGCGCCAGAGTCACCGTATAGTCGCCCCATTTCACGTCGGCCGAAAAAGCATCGCCCGTCAGCGTCAGCGTCCCCCAAGTCCCGCCTGACTGCGGCTCGAACGTCTGGCTCTGCTGCCCGCCGGTCAACGTCAGCACCACATCGGTGGCCTGAACCGGGTAAGGAACACACATCCCCGCCCCGTCGCACGTGGTGCCGCCCACACACGCCGGCTCACAAAACCCCACCGCAGACTGCTTGTAGAACGTGCAGGAGTTGTTGCCCATCTCGGCCTGGTTGCCCAAGATCTCCGGGCGGTCGTTGATAGTAGCCGAAACGTCGATGCTGGGCCCCCAGGCGCTGCGCATCACCTGCACCGTCCCAATTCGGTTGCCCTGTGTACATCGCTGACCCGCTACAGCCTCAAATTCGGTCGGGGTGACGATGTCGATTTCGGGCTCAACATCGTCCCCACCCCCGGAATCCGCATCTTCCGGCCCCCCCGAATCCGCATCATCCGAGTGCGAGTCGGTGTCCGGCACCACATCGCCAACATCCGGAATAGTCAGGTCGGACGTAATATCGGGCTGAACCTGGTCGCCAGGAACCGCATCGGCCACGTCAGGCCGCCCCAGGTCTTGTTGACTATCGCTGGCCGACTGGTCCGTTACGGATACATCCACCGCACCCTTCGAATCGCTGCCACAGCCGGCAAATAGCAGGGTCACGGTCATAAGTGGCATCAGCAGACGGAAGGTAGACATCGGGGAACCTCACAAAAGAAAGACGGCCGAAGTGTACGGGACAGCCCCGGGGATGGCAAGGTTAGGGGCGTTGGATGAAGGATGAGGGGTGAAGGATGAGGGATGAGGGACAAAAGGGACAAAAGGGACAAAGGACGGCAGGGACTAGGGACGGAGGGACAGCAGGGACGCCGCCCGTTCGATTAGGGACACCAGGGACAACAGCGACAACAAGGACGGCGGTAGCTGCAGAAGGGACCCCAGGGACAAGGCTACGGCCAGTCCCTTTCGTCCCTTTCCCGCGCCGTCCCTGAGGTCGCTGCTGTCACTTCGGTCCCTGCCCGTACGGGCGCCGTCGCTTTAGTCCCTTGGTCGCTTGGTCCCTTGGTCCCTTAGTCCCTTGTCCCTTCCGTCCCTGGTCCCTTCCGTCCCTCTCCGCCTGCCTGGCCCGCCTTGAGCGTAGTCGAAAGGGAGGATCGCCGGTCAGAGCGGGCCTGTCTTAGTCAACCAACTTTCGCTTGTACTCTTTGTCCACCTGCCAAATGGCCCAGGCCCACAGAATGCAGAGCGGAAGCATCACAATCAACACGGCCATAGTAACCGATTCGGTCAATCCGACAAGCCCCATAAGGGCCCCAAGCCCCAGCAAAAACAGGCCGGCGATGCCTCGGCTGAAGCGATATAGGAACATTTCGATGTACCCTTTCACGGTGTACAGAATTTCTCTACTGGTCACCGTATACAGGGTCTCTTTGCCCGCCTTGAACCAGGCATGCCGTTGTCCCTCTTCGAAACCTTTCAGCAGCACCACAACCATCAGCGAGGGGAAAAAAAGCATCGCCGCACCAAAGACGGTGATGGCCAGTGGGACCGAAACCATGGCAGCGCCGGGCCCCAGGTAGGTCAACAGAAGCGGGGTGATGACAAGCGTTCCGGCCAGGACAATCAGGTTGCGCCACATCTCGAAGTTGGCGAAGAACGCCGAATAGCTGGTCTTGTCCTCAAAGAACCCCTTGGCCGTGTTCTGGAACACATAGTCCACCATGTCCGGGGCTATACGTTCCAGGCAGACCACCACGGCGATCAGCCACAGCAGTCGGGTGGCCTTAACCTGGCGGATGACCTCGGGCAGTTTGCGAAGGTCTGCGCCCTGCTTCTGCTGGTCCTGGCTTCGAACCGCCGAACGACCTTGCGACAAGTACTCCAGCCCCGCAAACAGCACCAACGTCAATGCATAAATAGCCGATGCCACAAGTAAAATATCTACTGGACCAAGATCTTCTACAAATACTTTAGTAATCCAGGCGCCGGCAGCACCGCCGGACATTCCGGCAGCGGTCAATACACCAAAGGCCTTTTTGGCCCCGTTGTGGCCCAAAACGTCGTTGGCATACATCCAGAAGATGGTCACGCCCATGATGGAGAAGACGTCGGTCCAGACATAGAAGCTGGGAGCGGCCCAAACCCAACCACCCTGGCCAGCGGCCTGCGAGGCAGCGGATTGACCCGCCACCCACCACCAGAAGAGCAGGTTCAGGATGAAGAAGACCTGGACGCCGCTGATCAGCCTCGAACGTTTCACTTTAGAAAACTTCGAGAACAGATACGCGGCCAAACCCGCTGCCAGCCCCGTCCCCATGTAGACCCAAGGCAGGTTCTCGGCACCAAAATCGTAAAGCACCAGAGCGGTGCGCACAGGCCGAATGACGTAATAGGAGCAGATAACCAGAAAGAACCAGGTAAACAGCCCAAGGATCAACAAAATTTCCCTGGGAGGGGTCTTTCGGATCAACTGCCAGAGTCCTTCCTTACTCTCCACCATCTCCCAAACCTCCAAATGGCTGCCCTCGCCATTACCGCAACGCGCCTACTGCCCTAAGCGAGCGCAGCGAGTCGAAGGGCCTAGCGCTTCCTTCGCACCAGCGCCATCGCAAGCAACGCCATCAGCATCATGGCCGCGGCCGACGTGTTTCCGCTCCGGTCAGACGCCGAACATCCACCCGAAGAGTCCTTTTTGGGCTCCGTCCCTGGATTGGATCCCACATCCGTCACGCCGTCGATCAAACCGGTCGTATCGGTCTCTTCAAGGGTCCCGTCCTGGTTGGACAGATCCGCCTGGCCAAGATCCGGGTAATCGATGGCATCGGGCTCACCGCCAATATCATCCATGGGCTCGGGGCCAGTCTCGACGGCCGGAGCGTCGATCACGTTCGCCGTGAAGGTTACAGTCTGAGCCGTATCGGTGGGGTTGGAGAAGGCCAGATAAAGTACCCCTTTCTCCATATCCTGTTCCGTCAGCAATGGGTGGTCTTCAGTCCAAGCGCGGGCGTCGGATGCAAAAAGATCCCCGTTCCACAGCGAAACCTTAATTTCGGTGCTTCCGGAGAACAACATGTACATGGCCTTTCCGGCCATGGCGGGGGTGATGCGGAAGTACTTCGAAGCTGTGGCCGGCACGGTCACTTCCTTGTTGACGAAGTCCTCGCCCCACTGGGTCACGGCCAGTCCCTCGACCTTCACCAGCGAATGGTCTTTGGGCCACTCACCCACTTCCTGGTCCACAAGGTTGGCCAGGCTGAATTCGGCAAACAGCATGGACCACGTCACGTCGTTGGGGGCCAATGCTGCCTCGATGGAGGCCTTGCCGTTGGCTTTGTCGGCCACCAGCGCTGCGATCCCGGCGTCGCCAAGCCACTCCCACAACATGGATCCGAACAGCAGGCATGCGCCGTAGTCCACAGGAGGTTCGATGACCAGGCTGCTTTCGGGATGGGCCAGAAAGTAGGCCAGGTTTCCGGGATCGCTGTAACCGGCGTGAATCATGGCCAGTTCGGCCAGCGATTCGTCCAGCCAGGGCTCTTCGCCAGCGTCGGCACCATAATGAATCAGGTGTTCGAATTCGTGGGCGATGACTCCGGCCATATAGTCCGAACCCACGTTGTCGCTGGTGACGTGAATCATGGGCAGTTCGTTGCTGCAATAGATCATCGGGGAGGTCTCGCACGTGGGATTGAAGGCGGCCAGGTCTTCGGCCCGGAAGTATCCGTCGAAGACGTTTCCCTGGTAGCCGGGGATTTTGTAAATCAGCACGGTCAGGGCCGGATCGCCGGGCATGATTACCGGAGGCATCCCGAATAGCGTGGTGTTGTTGCCAAACACGCCGCCATCTTGTCCCAGCGGGGTGGTGGTCTCCATGGAGGCCAGCACATTGTCGATGTCGGCTTGCACCACCTCGGTTTCCCATTCGGTATCACCCACCCAAATCGCCACGAAGTTGCCCACACCACGGCAAGTGGCCTGGATGGCCTTGTTCTTGGGAGGCATCACAGAGAGATCATAGGTCCAGAACTGCCGGGTATCCCCAACCAGAGGCATCATGCCCACGCGGCGAGGCGGCACGGGGGCAATGGCCTTGGGTGCGGGTACAAACTGGCGCATGCCCAGGGTGCCGCAGCGGTGGCCAATCTGAATCTGGTCAACCACACCGGGCAGGTCGTTGGCCGAGGCCGTGAACGAAACGGACGCAAGAGCCAGTAAAAATAGGACAAAAGAGGCATGTTTTTTCATCAAAAACCTCATTAAGCAACAATGGGAATCACACAAACAAAAAAACACCTAGCAACAACACACGGCCCAATCAGTGCCACGACCCCTCGACTTCGCTCGGGGCAGGCCGTTAGGGAGTGGGCAAAAGCAACTCCGCACCACACGCGCCCCCTCCCTCACGGTCGGGGCACCGACAAACAAACGGATACACCCTAAATTCTGGGCACCTCCCATTTGCGGCCCTGAGATTACGTGTGGGGAGACTCATTGGCTAGTGGTACAGGGCTTCCAAAGTGATGGAATCGAAACGACGCGCAAAAACGCCGAACAAGTCGGAATCCTGCCCGCCTCCGTCCCAAACCGTGACAAACCAGGCCTGAGACGGTGCGGCGACCACGGGGCGCCACTGGTTACTGGCGGTGTAGAAGTTCACTTGAACCTCGCCGCCCTTCTTGCTGCGGTCGGGATTGAATCGCTGGGTGAAGATGCCGCCCTGGCTTCCATCCTGTTCTCGGCTTTCCCAGACCAGGACCAGACCGCTGTCCGGGAACGAGGCCAGCGCTGGCGTCTGCTGCGAATACATCGAGGTCGAGTTGACCAGGATTTCGCCGCCCACCGGTGTTCCGTCGTCGTTGAAGTACTGCAAGATGACGGCGTAACCGTCGCCATCCTGGCCCTGGCTTTCCCAGGCGATGGCAAAATGGCCGTCGGGAATAGCCGTGACACTGGGTTTTCGCTGATCCCCGGTGGTGTACACATTAGCCTGGATGGGATCGGTGACGGGCGTGCCGTCGGGGCCAAACACCCGATAGAACACGGCGTAACCGTCGATGTCGGTGGGCTGGCTCAAGCTGACGCTCTGCCAGGTGACCACGAAGTTGCCGTTGCCAAGCACGGCCACGTCGGAGTTGATTTGCAGGTTCTCCATCTGGGTGTTCACGACCACACTTTTGCCCACTTTGGCACCTTGGGCGTCGAAGAGCTGGAAGTAGACTTCATCCCAATAGAAACCGCCCTTCCCGTTGGTGTCCAGCCCTTCCCAGGTGACCACAAAGCCACCGCCGGGGAACGAGTCCACAGCCGGGTTGTACTGGTCGCCGGTGACCCAGGTGTTCACGTTGAATTCGGCGCCCTGTTTGGCCCCATCGTTGCCGTAAAGCTGGGCATACACGCCCTTGCCAACGCCGTCGCCGACTTCCTGGCCAAAACTGTCCCAAACCACCAAGAACCGGTTATCGGTAAAGGTTGCCACATCGGGATTTCGCTGATTATCGGTCTGCCAGGCGTTTACTCGGAATTCGCCGCCCATGGCCTTCGAGTCCACGGTGTACCGCTGTCCAAAGACGCCCCAACCCACGGCATCCTGCTGGAAACTCTCCCAGACCACCACGTACTTGCCATCGGCAAAGGCGGCCACAGCGGGAATCTGCTGTTCGGCCGTCTGGAACGTGTTCACTTGGAATTCCGCCAGGTCGCCGTCGGTGGTGCAGCCGTCCCACTCTTCCACGTTTTCATCGGTGCAGGTCCAGCCTTCCGGCGGGCAAACTCCCGTCAGACAGAGCTGGCCGGGGGCGCAGAATCCGCAGATGGCCCCACACCCATCATCGCCGCACTCTTTGCCGTCACACTGCGGCAGGCAGCACTCTCCTTCCAGATCACAGACCTCTTTGGGATCGCTGCAACAGCCGCCCGGGCATGTGAAACCAGGGCAAACACAGATGCCTTCCAGACAGTCGGCGTTACTGAACGTGCACTCGCCGCACACGCCGCCACAGCCGTTGTCGCCGCACTCTTTGCCGTCACACTTGGGCAGGCAGCAATAATCGCCACCCACACAAACCTGGCCCGGACCACAGCAACTGGGGCCACACACTTCGCCGGAACAGACACATTTGCCATTGTCGCAACCCAGGTTGACGCCGCTGCACACCCCGCACTTGCCGCCACAACTGTCGTCGCCGCACTCTTTGCCCGCACACTTCGGCATGCAGACACACGCACCAAGCTGGCATTCCTGCCCGCCGGGACATGTGCCACAGCTATGGCCGCAACCGTCCGTGCCACAGTCCTTTCCGTCACAGGTCGTTTCGCAGGGCTTCTCTTCACACAATCCCTTGGCGTCACACTGCTCGAATTCTCCGCACAGGCCGCACACGCCACCACAACCATCGTCGCCGCACTCTTTGCCCGAGCAGTTGGCGGCCTGGTCGCAACATTCCATGTCATAACAGAAGGCGCCAGTGCCGCAGGAGACTCCGTCCGATTCGGGGCTCCAGCCTTTATCAGAGTTTGGGGGGATGCATTTCTGACAAGAGTTTTTGGGGTTGACGGTGCCCGACGGGACACAACTGCCGGCGATGACGCAGTAGTTGGGGTCCAGTTCCAGGTAACATTGGCCCACTTTGCACCGATTGGTGGTGCAACTCAGTTCGTCGAGACACTCGCCGCAAATCCCGCCGCAACCGTCGTCACCACACACTTTGCCTTCACAATTGGGCTTGCATTCCGTGCTGGCGCCGCTGCCACACGCCGCCAAAGCCAGCATCAGAATCAAAGGCCAAATCGTTCCTATTCGCCGCAGCGACATGCTACTCCCTCCGGATTGCTTGGGGTATACCCACGCTGACGTCTTCCGTTCGGCCCATTATACGGGTTTGTCTTGGATAGGAAAGGCGGATGTTGGTTAGTCGGGCAGCGGGGGAAGGCGGCCGCCCTCGGGGTCGGGATTGGTTTCTTCGTCGGGGTCGTCGTCACCCGTGTCGTCGTCGTCATCGGGGGGCGGGGTCTTCTTCTTGGTTTTCTTGTCGGTCTTGTCGGTCTTGTCGGTCTTGCCGGTCTTGTCGGTCTTGTCGGTCTTGTCGGTCTTGTCGGTCTTGTCGCATTTGTCGCACTTATCGCATTTGTCGGACTTGTCGGACTTGTCGGACTTGTCGGACTTGTCGGACTTGTCGGACGGGTCGGACGGGTCGGACGGGTCGGACGGGTTGTCGTCGGTGGTGGCGTCGTCATCGATGACTTCTTCGGGGTCAGCGGGATCAGCGGGATCAGCGGGATCCGTGGGGTCCGCTGGGTCTTGCGTGCCATCCTGAATGGCGACCAGCGACCAGCCCTTGGGCAGGGCGACAATCTTGTTGGCCAGCACACCCACAAAGGTGGGTTTTTCGCCAATCAACAACTCCAGCAGGAAGCCATCTGCTTCCAGTCTTACGCGCTGAACCGACAACTCCTCGCCGGCGCTATTCTTGACGGTGGCTGTGCCCACGTCGGCCAGCGCCAGGGTGCCCATTTCGCCGGTGGGAACCAGCAATACGGGCATGGAAGCCATGGCATTTTTTTTCCACAGTTGCGCCACATGGGCGTACAGGGCATAGCCGCCTCGGTCCAGAGGTACCAGAACCTGTTTGGGATCGACCTTGTAGCTTTTCTGCAAGTTCTTGGAATCTTTGGAGTGTTTGGCCTTTTTGGCCTTCAGCCGCAGCTTGCCTTTGTCCCACCAGGTGATGACGTTGGATTGGGCAGCGCTCTTTCCAACCCACTTTCGATACTTGACCAGCGTGGAGTCCGCTAAAATCTACATTTTCTCTGAGTGTATTTA
>CAYTWV010000047.1:0-14430 GCA_964442235.1 uncultured Myxococcales bacterium
GACCGGTATCAGTTCATCAGTTTCGACTATCGGGGCATGTTCGCCTCGGGGACGCCTCCGTTCAAGAATTTCAGCATGGATGCCCATGCCCGAGATGCCCTGACTGTTTTGGAGCATTTTGGGGTAACCAAGGCCTTATTCATGGGCTGGAGCATGGGGGTCCAGGTGGCCCTGGAGGTCTATTCCAGGGTTCCTGAATTGGCCACGGGAGTTGTGTTGATCAATGGGGTTCCGTCCCGATTGATCGACAAAGTTGCACCGGGTTGGAAGCGTCTGGTGCTGCTGGGTATGGACCTGGTGGCGCTGTATCACCCTGTGCTGCGGGTATATGCGACGCCCATCACCATGTCGACGACGGTAGTCAAATTGGCGTCGTGGGCCAGATTCCTTTCCAGCAACGTGAACGAGCGGGCGTTCCTTCGTCTGGCGCACGAGTACATTCAGTTGGATTTTGCCAATTACCGGGACATCGTATATGAAATGGCAGAACACGATGCCGATCATGTACTATCTACCATTCGTGTGCCGACCCTCATCGTGGGGGGGACCATTGACCGGATCACTCCGGCAGCGGAGTCGAATCGGATGGCAGCGGCTATTCCGGGGGCGGAGTTGCTGATGATGGAGGATGCTTCGCACTACAGCCTGGTCGAGTACCCGGATCTGATCAACTTGCGTATTGCCAAATTCCTACGAGAAAGAGTGTACTGTAACTAGATGCGAGTGGTTACTGAAGTGATTCTCTCTTGGGGCCGAACTGGTCCAACTTGTTTCGCAGGGTGAGCAGGTCCTCTCGAGTCAATCCAAAGCGCACGGAAAGGAACCGATCGATGGCCTTTTGCAGGCCCCAATAGGGTTCAAACACCGACTTCAGGTACCGGATGCGCGCCAGGCTGCCATCGTCGTCGCCAGCACGGACGATGATTTGAACGGATTCCGGGCCCGTGCCTTTTTTCTCATCGAAGGCGATTTGCAGTCTTACGTCGGTGCGGGGCTGGGTGGCGGTAAGGCGCTCGTACTCGATTCGGCCCTGCACGGAATCGCGAATCAGCACGGCGTTCAATAGAAGCAACTCGATGAGCTGGTCCTCTTCGGTAGCGGCGATGACCCCATCATCGTACTTAGCGAGCAGGCCCTTGAGAGTCTCGGTTTCTTTGGAAATGAGGGCTTCGAGCAGCAGTCGGCCGATTTCTTCGCCCAGCAGTTTGGGGACATCCAGGGAGGAACTGCCCTGGGAGGTGCCCTGGTAGCCAAACTGGGGAATGGGAGCGGATTCGACTCTGGAATCGCCCAGTTCCAGGGGGCGGGTGGTATCCAGCAGGATGTCTCCTGCGGGAGCCAGCACCAGTTGTGCGGAGAATTCTCCAGAGACTCGGGTCTTGTGCTCTTTGCCCTGGGCTGCGATTCGGAAACGTTCAGGGGAGCGTTCCAATTGTGCGGCGAGGGTTTTGAGGGTCTGTTCAACATCCGTCAAGTCTTAGGCGAATTTGGCCAGTTGTTTCTTAAGGTTGGCCATGTGTTTTGAGTTCTCGCCGACCTTTTGCTTGAAGTGAGGGCTGTTAATGGTGTCTTCGGTTTCTTTCTTCTTTTTTGCCGTTTCAATTCTTCGGGAATTGGCCAGTTGAAGGGCCTCGACCAGTTTAGGGTATTGCGGATTGGTGACGGTTTCTTCCAGTTTGAAGGGCGAAGCGGTGTTGGCCACCTTGATCGGGAGCGAAATTCGGCCGCTAAGGACGAACGCGTTGGTCAACTCTCCGGTTACGGTCAGAAAGCGTGGAAAAGCTGCCAGATGGTCCTGCAGGAAGTCGAACGCAGAGTCGGACACGGCGGCATTGTCTTCGAAGAAACTAAGGGGTTTGAGTACGTAGGTGTAACGACCGACGAAGCCCTCCATGAAGCGTTGGAGGATGACGTCCATGCGCCATGCTGCGGGGGCCACCTGGGCCAGGTTCAAGATGGTCACGAGACGTGTGCCCAAGCGGCCGGACTGAAGGAACTCGGCGGTCCAATAGGCGACCAGTTCCTGAATCCGTCGGCTAACAGCCTCGCGGTCTTTGCCCGAGAGGAAGGCCGACAGCAAGTAGGCTTCCCGCAGGCGTGCGGTGGTTAGTGCGATGTTCAGGATGGAGAGGATCTGGCCCATGCCCGTTTCCGTGGGCCATGCGCCCAGTTCCACGCCCAATTCGTCGGTCTTGAGGGCACCTTTGGGGCGGAAGTCCTCCATGTCGTAGTTGGTGAAGAAGTCTGCGATGGGAAGCGGCGGCGTGGAGACAAAATTGTAGCCGTCGTTGCGGATGCGTTGTGCCGTGACGTCGGAGAACGCCTCGGCCATACCGCCGGAGTTGAGGATGGATGCCTCGATTCGGAAAGTTTCTTGACCGGAGAGCGGAACGATGCCGCTTTTGGCGAAGGCCTGGCAGCGGTAACCGGCCCAGTTGTCCAGGATCACATCGTGCCAAAGGGTCATGCGCTGGATGGCGCCGGGTTTGGAGGGGGCCAAGAGGATGCCGGCGACGGCGTTTCGAACGACAACGTTGCGGCGCATGTCCAGGGTGCCACCTTGCAGACGGATTCCTCCGCCCATGTTGCCCAGAATGACGTTGGCCAGGAGATACACGTTGGACTGGCCGATGATGGTCAGAGCCGGTCCGGTACCGCCCGTGAGTTTGCACTCCTGCATGTTCAGGGTGCCGTCCACAACGCCCAGCACGGGGGCATCGGCTTTGAGAGACAGCGAGGAGAGTGTGACGCCGAAGATCTCGGCATTTCCCTGCTGCACCAGGCCCACGGATTCCGGGCTTAACACCACGGTCCGAAGCTGCCCTGGCCTTGAATACGCAAGGTCTTTCCCGAGATCAGGAAGGAGTCTCTGTAGAACCCCTCTCCCAGAACGATCGTGGCACCGTCCGGGGCCTGCTCTGCGGCCTGTTGCAGCGAGGCGTACACCGTGCCGGTCTCCTGCACCACGACGGGAGGTCCTGGTTGCAGGTCCGCAGCAAGGACATAACGGCGCTGGAAGGCCTGGGTGGCGCCTTCTGATGTGTAATCCGGGCGGATGGTGAGGTCCGGCGTCGCCGCCGGGCCACAAGCCACAAGAACCAGCCCTGCCAAGAAAAGTACCGCGATGGAGTGTCGTCTCGAGTTCATGGTCACCGGTTTTAGCAGATCTTTTTGACATGGTAAAGGACGGCGGCTGTAATAGGTACGCGCTCTGGCGCGAACGCAGTCCCAACTTGAGGGGTTCACATGACCGACAAGGGCCGATTCACTGAGTATATGCTTGAGCACCTGTTCCCCCATCCGATCGCTGCTCCCTTCCGCAGCATGCAGACGGCATTAACTCAGGCCGACCGAGCCGCCGGCGTGTTAGCCACGCTGGACGCCGTGATTCGATACACGGGCAACGTCCTTCTTGCGGACTATTTTGCGCATAGGCCCACCGAAGGGGAAGCCTCAAAAATGCTCGAGTCGCTAAGGTACCCGACCGTCGAGCGCTGGGTCGATTTGAGCGTGGAGTTGGCGCGTTGGCTATCAACTCGGGACCCGTTCATGCCCGAGTTGGTCGAACTTCTGGTCAACGGCAAGAAAGGGGGCGCCGGCGAGGTGCTTCAAGAACTGGCGCTGATGGCAGGCGAGTACACCCAGGGAGAAACCTCTCTGGCGGAACCCAGGGCCGTGGAAGAGGTCACCAACAATCTGGAACCGGGCCTTCAGGATGTGCTGATGGCCCTCTCTTTCCTGCAGGACTACCCGCTGGTGCAGTTTCGGATGGGTGAGGGCGACTCGACGGGCTGCAAGACCGGTTATATGGCCCGATGGATGGGCTACAAGCGGGAGCCACTGACCATCACCGTCGAGTTCGATTCGGCGGTACCGACCCACTCGTTGGTGCTGGTCAACGTGGATGCAACCAAGGCGCTGACCCTGGCACCGTTTGTGCAGAGCAATCGATGCACGCTCAAGGACTCGGACGCAGTCTGCATGATGGCCAGTCTTCGGGACAAAGGGACCCTGAGGTTGGACACCTTCGCAGGAAGCCGTTTTGCGTTGGTTCAGCTAGGAGAAGAGGGCAATCTCAAGAGCCTGCTTGAGTATATGGCCGAGCAGCCCGGCATGCTGCATGTCCTGACTCCTTCGGTGGCCACAGCCCAGCGTCTGCGGTTCCGAAGCAGGCTTCTTCCGGCCGAGAAGGTTCTTGAGGGGCGTTTTGAGTCTGTGGGATTCATCGGCAGAGGCGGCATCGGGGCGGTATACCGGGTCCACGATTTGGAAGCCCAAGATGAGAAGGCTATCAAAATTCTGTACCCGGATTTGTCACGCAACGAGTTCTTTACGCGATATTTTGTTGACGTTGGAAAGCAGTTGATGGCGATAGACCATCCTAATGTTGTAAAAGTGTTTGATGCCTCGTATTCAAAGGCACTGCAGGAGAACCACATTTTGATGGCCTATGTGCCGGGTGGTAGCCTTGCCGAGTGGATGTTGCGCCGAGACGTGTTCCCGCCCAAACAGGCCGCTGCGATTCTTGTGGGTATCTTGCGGGGCCTTGCCCATCTGCATGGGCAGGGCATTATCCACGGAAGTATTCACCCTGGGAACGTGCTGTTTAGTGGCGATGGGACTCCCATGGTGGGCGATTTCGGCATAATCAAGATGCCCAGTGCCAAGCAGAATGCGTTCCGACCCTTGGAGCGGATCCAGTCTCTGCGGTATTCTGCCCCGGAGTTGTTGCTGGCCGGCCAGATCTCCGAGCAATCGGACCTCTATTCGGCAGCATTGCTGTTTTATGAAATGGTGACGGGTCAGATCCCCTCCAAAACGGACTTTGTGCCGCCCTCCCGAGTCATTTTCCCCTTGCCCGAGGACTTGGATGCGGTGGTGGAAAAGGCGCTGGCGCTACGGCCGGAGGAGCGGTTTGCCAGTGCGTCGGAGTTTGCCGACTCGGTGGAATTGCTCATAGAAGACATGGGGATCGAATTTGATGTCAGTCCCACGGTTCAGGCTCAGCGTTTCTCCGGCCATCTGGCGGATGTGTATTGCGGGCATCTGGAGAGTGCGGACAAAGAGCTGAAAGAGCATCTGGACAGCGAGGACTATCAGGGTGCTGCGAGGGTGCTTCGGACCAAGATTGATGCGATCTGGGACGTCGAGGAGAAGGTCTTCTGGATGCTTCATCTGGCGGACCTGTACGAAGAGAAGCTGGGGTGGGGTGCCCGCTCCATGGCGCTGTACCGGGAGGCCCTGTCGTTGTCACCGGACAATCCCGTGGCGGTTGCGTCCCTGGCGAGGTGTTTCGAGGCTGAGCAGAACTGGGAGGGATTGGTCGAGTTGCTGGCTCAGTTGGCCGAAGAGGCGGACTCTCCTGAGCGATCGGTTCAATACTTGGAGAAGTTGGTCCGGACGTATCGGGAGCGTTTGAACGACGGCTCCAAGGCAGCGTTCTATCTTGAGAAACTGGTGGAGATCAGCGGTGCCCAGGAGCGCTGGATTGAGATGCTGGTTTCGTTGAAAGAAGAGATCGGGGATCACGATGGCGCCGCCCGAGCGTTGGAGACCTGGTTGGAACTGGCGTCGGACAACGAACAGCGGGTCCGGCTGCTGAGGCATCTGGCTCTGGTCTATCAGCGGGATCTGGAGGATCCGGATAATGCAATCTCGGTGTACGAGAAGCTGTTGGAACTGGCTCCGGCGGACCTGGAAGCATTCACGCAATTGCGGCAACTCTATCGGGGCGTGTTCTCTTACAACAGCCTCTCGGAACTGCTGAAGAAGGTGTTGGCGACAGGGGCCCTGAAAGGCAAGGAGTTGACCGACGCCTATCAGGAACTTGGGGAGATCACCAGTTCGTACCTGTACGACACCGACGAGGCCACTCGAACCTGGAACGAATTGCTGAAGATCGATCCAACCAATGCCACGGCGCTCTCCTACCTGGAGAGGCTCTATCTGCGAGAGGGTCGCAGTGACGAGTATATCCAGATTCTGGAACGGAAGATCGGACTGGTCGAGGATCCCAACGAGAAGTCCACGACGCTGATCTCGTTGGCGAAAGCCAGATTGGAGTTTTTGGGAGATGTGCGGGGAAGCCGAGAGCTTCTGGAGCAGGCCATGCGCATCGACCCCCGGAAGCGCGGGCTTCAAGAGGCGTTGGAGCGGTTGCACAAAGAGCATGGTGACACCGAGAGCCTGGTGCAGTTGAGGCTGCTTCAACTGGAATGGGAAGAGAGCCCTGCCGTGCGCATGGAATTGTATTGGAAGTTGGTGGAGTTGTTCAGCACCGAGCCCATGTCGGCGCTGCAAGTGTTGATGAAGGCCTTCAAAGACAATCCACGGGATCCGGCCGTTCGGCGCGAACTGGAGCGGCGGGGCTTGGATGCCGGAGCGCTGAAGGACCTGTTTAATTTCTATTTGGCTGAGCTGGAGGCGCTGACGGGCGAGGACCGCGAGTATGTGGGTTCCCGAATTGCGATGTTGGCGCTTCAGCATTTGTCGGATCTAGATGAAGCGATTGGTTGGGTGAGCCTGGGGTTGGCCGTGGTGCCTGACCATGCCGGGTTACTGAAGGGGTATGCGACTCTGCTTCGCCGCCAGGGGAACTGGCCGGGGTTAGCCGAGGTGATTCTGGCCCAGTTGAAGGTCTGCGACGAAGTGAGCCGCGTGGAACTGTTCATGGAACTGGCCAAGCTGGTAGCTGAGCACCTGGGAGGGCACTCCATCAGCAAGGAAGTTCTGGACGGACTGTTCGATATCCTGCCTGCGGTGAAGAGTCGTCACAGTCTGGAAGCGCTAAACGGCGCCTGCAAGGCGACGGGCGACTGGTCCAGGCTGACCGAGTTGCTGGAGCAGGAAGAGCGCATGGAAGAAGACCCGGTCAAGGCCGTGCCGTTGCGGCTCTCGCTGGGTCAGGCGTGGACCGAGCGGGGCGAGTTTGGCCGTGCGGTCCCCTATCTGGAGAAAGTACTGGAGCGAGCGCCTGATGAGAGGGGGGCGCAAGATGCCATGGAGAAGTGTCTGCTGGCCCTTGAGGACTGGAAGAATCTGGCCCGACTTTACCGAAACTGGGTCGGGATGGAGACCGACAAGGTCCGCAAGATCCACCTGTTGGAGGGGGCCATTGAGATTGAAATCAAGGCCTTCGAGAACGTAGATGGGGCTTTGGAATTGTATCGCTCGTTGCAGTCTCTGGCGCCGGAGCGTGAGGAGACGTACACGGGGCTGGTAGCGTTGCTTACGAGGGCCGAACGCTGGCCGGAGCTCAGCATTGCGTTGACGGCGGCTTCCAAGACCTCCAAGGGCGCTCGGCGCCTGCAGGTGTTGGCTGAACTTGCCGAAATCTACGTCACCCGTCTGGAGAATCCGGACGGAGCCATCGAGACATTGCGCCAGTTGTTGATGGAGGACCCTTCCAACGAGCCGGCGCTGGAGCGGATGGAATCCATAGCCAAAGAGCATCGGCGCTTTGAGTCTCTGATGCGGGCTTTGGATGAAAGAGTCTGGCCGCTTCGAGGGGTAGAGCGTGTGCCCTATCTGGTGAAGATGGCTCGATTGGCGGCGTACGACATGGGGTTGAATCCGGTGGCCAAGCGTCATCTGGACGAGGCCATCGGGCTGTTGCCCACCTCCCCCGAAGTATTTGAACTGTACAAAGAGATCCTGCAGCGTCACGAAGATTTCAAGGAGCTGGCCCGGCTGTATGAACGGCGATTCGACGCTGTGGCGGCCGATGCGGACAAAGTGGCGCTGGGTCTTGAACTGGCCACATTGCTTGCCAACAAGCTGCAAACCAGGGTCAGGGCGCTGGACGTGTTGGAGCGGGTGTTGGAGATTGACCCGAAGCAGGCCAAGGCGACCTTGATGGCGGCCTCGCTGTACGCACGGGATTCCCGATTCGACAAGGCAGCACCGCTGCTGTCCACGCTTCAGACGCTGAAGGTGTTCCTGGAACCCGAGGAGCGGGCCGAAGCCGTCTTCCTGGCAGCTTTGACCTACGAAAATCTGCTGGATCGCCCTCATGCCCTGGAGGGATTCCGCCAGTGCATTCAGGCCGGGTATCGTGTGGCGGATGCCTCGCAGCATCTGGCAGATCTGCTCTATCTGGAAGGGAAGTATGAAGAGGCCCGGGCCATGGTTCTTGAGGTCTTGGCCAATGAGGAGCTGGGGGCTGAATCCCGGAATCACTTTGAGGCTTTAGAAGCCGATTTGAACCAGCGGCTGGGCCATCTGGACCGTTCGCAGAGCTATCTGTTGGGACTGCTGGCCAAAAACCCGTCGGACAAGGAGGTCCTGGGTAAGTTGGTGGCGCTTGCCAAAGAGTCGGCAGACAAAGAGGGCGAAGTTACTCACACTCAGTCCCTTTTGAGCGTAGAGCCCAATCCGGAAAAGAGGCTACCGTTGGTGTTGCGGCTGGCAGAACTGTTGAAGGACACGGCAGAAACGGCCGCCGAGGCAGCGGCGTTTTTTGTGGAGGCGATGGAGATTGCGGGTCGAAGCCGGGGGCTGTTGCTGGCGCTGACCGATATCTACATCAAGTTGGGGCGGTTCGACGATGCGGCGGCCTTGCTTAGAGAGGCCGAGGACCGGGAACAGGAGCCAGCGAAGAAAGCCCAAATGGCGCTGACTCAGGCGCTGCTTTTCCAGGACTATGTGGGCGACAAAGCCAAAGCGGCCGAGCAGTTCAAGCGGGTGTTGCATTTGGACATCGCCCGTTGGGAAGCCTTCTCGGCTCTGGAAAACATGTATTTGGATTCCGGCGACTGGGCCAAACAGCGAGAGTTGTATGAATTTGCGCTGGCCAAGGTCGATGCCGAGGCGATGCCCGACCTGGTGCTTGCGCTCCGTAAGAGTCTGGGGCGACTGCTGATTGAGAAGTTCGGCGATACGGTAGCCGCTGCCGAGCAGTTCAAGGCGGCCCTGGAACTGGATCCCGAGGACTCCGAGATTCGTGAGATGATGGCTGGCATTTACCTGCAAACCGACGAATCGCTGGACAAGGCGTTGGAGGAGTATCGGGCACTGATTCAACGGCAGCCTCGCAATGCTGCTTTGGTGCACCTGTTGCGCAAAGCGCTGTCCAAGATGAAGCGTTATGACGAAGCCTGGTGTGTGACGGGCATCTTGCAGTTGCTTGGGGACATCAACCCCAAGGAGAAGGCCTTTTACGACAAGTTCATGACCCCCGCCTTGCGTATCCGGCCCAAGACGGTGGATGCCGAGTTGATGCGAAGTGCGCTTCTGGCCCCGGAAGAGGATTGGGACCTGTCGCAGATCATCCGGACCGTGTTCGATCGAATGGCGGACCGGCTGCAGCTTCGAACGGCCAAAGACTTGGGGTATGCGAAGAAGGATCTCTTTGAGGAGGAAGTCTCGCCCGTGATCTGGAAGCTGATGGAGATCATGGGGCAGGTGCTTGGGATTCAGACACCGACCGTTTACTTGAAAGAGAGTACGGCCTGGTGGGTGACCAAAGAGGGAAGCCAACCGCCGGTCCTGGTGTTGGGCCGTGAGGCGCTGGACGGCAAGCGGGGCAAAGAAGCCCGCTTCGAGATTGGCAGGGCCATGAGCCTGTTCATTCCGACGCACCAGGTGGTGGGAATCCTGGATCGCCAGACTCTGCAGACTCTGGTTGGAAATATGCTCAAGCTGGTTCACCCGGATCTGCCCGAGCTGCCAGGTGATCCCAAGGCCAATGCCGAACTGCGCAAGGAGATGTCCAAGGTGGTTCCGCCCGTGGAGTTGGGCCGGGTCCGGGAGTCGTTGACCAGTCTGCGTTCGAAGGGCGCTGAGATCAATTTGAAGCGCTGGCTGGTGGGCGTGGAGAAGAGTTCCGCACGTTTCGGCTTGCTGATGGCCAACGATATCGAAGTTGCGGCTTCGATGGTACGGGCGGCGCCGTCGCCGGGCTCGTCATGTTCCAGGGACGACATCATCGACGACCTGATTCGGTTTGCGGTTTCGGCTCAGTATGCGGAGTTGCGGGCCCATTTGGGAATCTCTGTCTTGTGACCCTTGCAATTTGGGCCAGCCGTTCTATTTTCAGTCAGACACTAGGTGGATTCCCTGAGACCCGAGGAGGCGTGTATGGCTGGTAAGTATGTAGTGGAAGTTACGGATGCGAATTGGGACCAGATCGTACTGAAGAGTGACAAGCTGGTTTTAGTGGATTTTTGGGCAACGTGGTGTGGACCATGTGTGGCTCTGGCGCCAACGATGGATCAGCTTGCCGAAGAGTATGATGGGAAGGTAATTGTGGCGAAGATGAATGTGGACCAGAATCGTAAGACGCCGTCTTCGCTGGGCATTACTTCGATTCCCACGATTATGTTTTACAAGAATGGTGCACGCGTGGATGCGTTGGTTGGAGGCGGCCCCAAGGCCAAGTTCAAGTCGGCCATCGACAAACACCTGTAGGGTTGGAAGGTTCAGGGGCCAGGAATAAGGCCGTGGTGGAACGACGCCGAAGTCACGGGAGGTGCCCATGCCCAACGTAGTGGTGCAGTTACTTGGAAGGCGCTTGCCCCTAAAAGCGGAATCGAGCCAGGAGCACATCGACAGCCTGGTAGCCATGCTGGATGCGAAGTTGCACGAGCTGGATCCGGAGGGTGCAATACCCGAAATGCAACGGGCCATTCTGACGCTTCTGAACCTGGCAGACGAGTTGAGTCGTGAGCGAGAGCAGTCTGAACAGTTTCGCCAGGCAGTGTTTTCAAAGTCGTCCTTTTTGCTGGAAAAACTCCAGAGTTCCGGTTATGCTCCGCTCTCAAGATCGGACCTCCAGAGTGGAGGATGACATATACGACGTGGACCGATGCCAGTCTTTAGCCCGGTAGTGCCGGGCCTGAGCATACCGAAGGGCGTTTTTCTTCGGGGCCTCGAGGAACGGGAGGTGCAGGCGCAGGGAGTTTCGTTCGTGCAGAATTGTAGCGAATGGATGTGCGGTGAGTGCTCCTTGCTGTATCTCGTTTCAAGTCATTCCCTCCACTCATGAGCCGATAGGGTCGGCACGTGCCTGCCCTGTGGTGCGTCGCACTGGAAGGAGGGGGTATGTACGCAATAGCGTTTATCATCGGGCTGCTGACAGGTGCAGCCGGCGCTCTATTTGTCGCCTGGGTGCTCTCACGCAAGAGTCAAAACCGAATTTCCAAGGCAAAAGAAGCTGCCGAAGCCATCGTGAAAGAGGCCGACAATAAGGCCGAAGCGATTCGCAAAGAGGCGCAACATGAGGCCAAAGAGATGGAGGCGCGGGCTCACGAATATGAGACCGAAACGCGTCGCCAGCGGGCCGATTTGCAGAAGTTCGAGCAGCGCCTGTTGAAGAAAGACGAGAACATCGAGCGCAAGAGTGACCTGCTGACGGCCAAAGAGTTGGAATTGCAGGCCAAAGAAAAGAAACTCTCTCAAAAAGAGCAGGACATTGTCACCGCCGAAGGGGAAATCACCAAGGCAGCGGTCAAGGCCCGTGAGGTTCTTGAGCGCAACGCAGGCATGAGCTCCGACGAAGCGAAACGCACCATCGTCGCCGAAGTAATTGGCGAGGCCCGCCTGGAAGCAGCTCGAGAGATTCGCACCATCGAAGAAGAGACCAAGAGCCAGGCCGAGGCGATGTCCAAAAAGATACTCTCCACCGTGATCAGCCGCTATGCGGGTGAGTTCGTGGCCGAGAGAGTGGTTTCCGTGGTTTCGATTCCCAGCGAAGAGATGAAGGGGCGCATCATTGGTCGAGAGGGCCGCAACATTCGTGCCTTCGAAGCTGCCACGGGTGTGGACCTGATCATCGACGATACACCCGAGGCGGTTGTGGTGTCGGCGTTCTCCGGTGTGCGTCGTGAGGTGGCTCGCCTTTCGTTGGAGCGCCTGCTTGCCGACGGCCGAATTCACCCCTCTCGAATCGAAGAAGTGGTCAAGAAGACCGAAGCGGAAGTGGATGGCATCATCAAGCAGGCCGGCGAGCGGGCCTGCATGGAGTTGGGCATCTACGGCATGCACGCCGAGTTGGTCAAGCAGGTCGGCCGATTGAAGTACCGCACCAGCTACGGGCAGAATGTTCTGGCCCACAGTATGGAAGTGGCCTATCTGGCCGGTTTGTTGGCCGGCGAACTGGGCGACAATGTCAAGGTAGCCCGGCGTGCCGGCTTGCTGCACGACATTGGTAAGGTGGTCGAGCAGGACCAGGAAGGGCCGCACCATGTGGTGGGCGCTCAGATGGCCAAGAAGTTCGGCGAAGTGCCTGCCATCTGCCACTCGATTCGTGCCCACCATGAAGAACCCGAAACCGTGCTGGACCACATCGTCATTGCTGCCGATGCCATCTCCGGCGCTCGTCCGGGTGCTCGTCGTGAACTGTTGGAAAACTATCTCAAGCGTTTGGATGACCTGGAAGCCATTCCGAAGTCGTTCAAGGGCGTGCAGGAAGCCTATGCGTTCCAGGCGGGACGAGAGATTCGCGTCCTGGTGAATCCCGACCACGTCAGTGATGCCGAACTGGTGGTCCTGTGCCGCGATATCGCCCATCGTATCGAGACTGAACTGACCTACCCGGGCCGCATCAAGGTGGCCGTGCTCCGACAGACCCGCACCGAAGAATTCGCGAAATAACACGCTTCCTCAGCCAGCGATCATCCACAGGGCCTGCGTTGACCTCGGGTGGCCGTGCTCGACGTGCAAAGCACGCCTGCGCTGCCCCCCATCGGTCTGCCTTGGCCCTGCGGCCCTCGCTGGCTGGGGAAGCGTGTTGGACGTGCTGTGGGGGAGGTTGGTGAAGGCCGTGCTCGACGTGCAAAGCACGCCTGCGCTGCCCCCCATCGGTCTGCCTTGGCCCTGCGGCCCTCGCTGGCTGGGGAAGCGTGTTGGCTGTGCTGTTGCACACTCCCTCACGGTCGTGGCACTGCGTAGGGCACTACGTACGGTCATTCAGCGGCCCTAGCGCTCGAAGAGCAAGGCGCGAGGGAGGAGCCCCCGGAGGCGTGCTACCGTTGTGCCCTAGAATTCGACGCCGAGGCGGAGCGAGTAAGTTTGCAAATTCTGGGTGATGGCCGCTTCGAAGCCGGCATTTACCACGGTGGCGACCACCTGGAAACCAGCCACAAAGTAGTTCTTGAACACATCGGCCGAGTCAAAAACCTGCTGCTCGATGGAGATTGTGGGGGGATTGCCCACGCTGGAAATCTCTACGGGGATGACGTTGGAACTGCCGTGGGTGTAAAGCAGACTGTAACCCACGTAGGGTGCCAGCTTGAACAGCCCGGCGATGCCAATCTTCTTGGATAGAATCACATCTCCGCTGGCTGTCAGAAGGGCGTAGTCCCGAGTTCCCAGGAACGTGGCTACGGCCCCACGAAACGACAGCTCAGGCAGGTAGGTGAACCCTTCGAGCGCGGCGAACTTGAATTCGACGCCCACGCCCCAGAGAGGGCTGTTCAGCAAACGGGTGAAGGTACCGCCCACTTCTGCCGAGAAGGGCAACCCCTTACGAACGTGCAGCGTCAGAGTCTGCAGGAACGAATCGGCCCCTTCGGAGGGAGTGGAGGCGCCATAGGGCGACATCACATCCTGCCAGCGCTTGGCATTCTCGGGGATATTGGTCATGGACCAATCCAGTGCGACTTGGAATCCCAACGAACCCAACGTGGCGGCCGGCCCCGAAAAGCGGGGTGCAACCGTCGAGCCAAGGTCGCCGACCAAGCCCGCAAAGTACTCGTTGATGATCGCTGTTTTCCCTTCCTCCCACTTCCATAAGCGCTTCAGATCCAAATCATATTTATCTGCATAAACGCTACTGGACAGGAGCATCGCAGCCAGAAAAGCCACAACAGGCAGTGATTTAGTATTCATGAACAATCACCCCACCACGAGGTCGTCAGAGCAGTCCTACCGCGGGACGAAGGTAGCAGAACCCTAGTTGATGTGTCAATCGCTTATCTAGCGCCCCTTTTTTCGCCAAAGCAGGAACAACAGCACGGCCATGGCCAAGGCGACGGCGCCCAAAACCACGGTCACCACCAGATAGGCGGCGGATGGGTCCGAAGCCGTGGGCGCTTGGGGGACTATGGGCAGCTCAAAAAAGGCGCTGGGCTGGTGCGGGTCCGTGCGTCCCGAGAGGGTCGTTTTGGGGGCGCGCAGGACCACCACGTGCCGGTAGCCGCTTGCCAGTTCGAACAGCAGGCGGTTGAGCACTTGCACCTTGCTGGCCGCGGCCGGACAAGTCAGTTGGGCTTCAAGGAACCATCCACCACCCTGTTGAGGCCCCGCTTTCTGCCACGTCCATCCCGCCGTGTGTCTGCACGCCACCTGGTCGGCCAAGACCGTGAACCTGGAGTCCACATAGTTGGCTACCTGGTCGGGGACCGGCTGGATTTGATCGGATGGGACAGCGCCCCCAAAAAAGCCCGATGCGTCGCCGCCGGGCAGGTCCAGTGTCACAAACAAGGCGCCGTC
>CAYTWV010000048.1:0-13509 GCA_964442235.1 uncultured Myxococcales bacterium
CATGCTATTCGCGCTCGCGGCCGGCGCCCTTCCCGTGCTGCAGCAGGAGAAGGGCTGGAAGCGGTTCCACGAGGGAGAGACCTGCAACTGCAAGGCCGATCAAGCGGCGTTTCGCCTGCTCAATGCACGCGACCTCGATGTGACATTCCAGTTCGAGCACTGGACGACCCTCGAGCGCATCCACGAGATGTACTCCATGCTTCGAGAGCATGCAGGTGGCATCCAGGTCCAGTTCCAGAAGCTCGGCACCTTCAAGCACGATGGGCGATACGGGGACACTGATCTTGGAACACCGGTGGTCACGGGTGTAAAGGTCCTGGGCGATCCGACGAACACCGTGCGTGCCGGATCGAACTTCGACAACGCGGCCACAGGACCCTGAAAGGTTCCTTCGGACATCACATCCAAGGCTTCCTGGACGGAACCCGACAGGACCGGACCCACCTGCAACGACGAGCCGGGCAACTTCAAGGTTACTTCCACCCCGAAACCACGCTTGTCATCGGTGATGGGCTTGGCCTCTTCCAGACGCGCCCCTTCGGCGGCCCATTTGTCCAGACCGACCCAGGCACCACAATTGCCCGCGGGAAACGCAATCAAGACGCCCGGGGTCCGTTCTTTCAAAACTTGTACGTGAGCGGCACCTTGCGGAACCACCACAACTTGCTCCAGCCAGGTGGCCGGGGTCGGAGCCTCATCTGCAGCCATTGCCGTGGATGTCCACAATGTGGTCATCGCTAATACAACCAGTAACTTCTTACCCATCATCATTCAACCTCCAGTTGACCGATTTATGACTTCAACGTAAACCTACTGCTTTTCTTGCGGCTCAGCCACGGGCTTGGCCGGCTTTTCGTCCACGTTTCCCGCACCGGGAACCGCGGCTGGCTCTTTTGCGGCCTCACCCGCTTTGGGCTTTTGCTCTTGGCCGGCTGGCACGGCTTCCTTTTTGGCCGGTTGGACCTTGTCCTTCGGGATGGCTGGCTTGACATCCGGCTTGATCCCGCCGGGTGCTTCGTATGCCCCCGGAGGGAGAACGGGCTTCGGCTTGTCCGCCATGGGCTCCAAGGCGTCCATCAGGCGGTAGATCTTCTCCCACTCTTCCCGTACAAGCTCCATCCCTTCGGCATACTCTTTTCCCGCTGCGGAGGCCCCCAGGATTGCCTTGGTAATGGCCTGAGACAGGCCCGCCTTGGGCGCAACATAGATTCCGAACCACTCCCAACCCGATTCAACGGGTCGTGCTGCCATACCAAAATATCCGAAGTCCTTTACACCCTCGGAGGCTTTGGTGTGAGCCTGACGGGTCAGCTTTTCGGTGTTGGTCTTTACGACCTGGCGAGCCTTCTGAAGTTGCGCCAGTTTGTCTTCAAATTCCGCTCGACGGCCCTCTTCACCGGCCTTCACCTTGGGCGCAGGTCCACCCAGGCGGTCATCAATCCACGAGTCGCTCAAGGGACCGAACTCGAATCCGATGATGTTGGCCAGGGCAAGGCTGAACAACGGCCCCACATCCGTCATCCAGAAGAGAGAGGCGTCCCGGAACGCCATGAAGGTCCTGGATGCAGGGAAGGCGTCCTTTTCCGGTGCCGGGGCCATCAACTCCGGCGCCTTGGCCAGGTCCAGTTCCTTTTCTGTGGTCAACACCAGCGAATCACCCTGAATGCTCAAAAAGAGCGGATGACCCGAGAGGCTTAGGGCCCAGTTTTTGCTCTTGGCGTCCCATACGGCTTTGTTGTCGGCGGGCAGTTTGTCCAGAATGGGCTGCAAGGCCCCCTGCACGTAGGCAGGGTCCGACAGCGTTACGACCACGGCGCCTCGTAGCGGAGCCAACATGTCGTCAGAGTCCGGAACGGCAAAGTCCCCTTCTCCCCAAAGGGTAAACGACACTTCGCCGCTCAGGCATAGCAGGATCCTTGCTGCGTCTACGCCCGTATCTTGCGAGAATTGCGCGACGAAGGCATCCCATGTGGTCCCGTCCATCTGAGCGACCCGGCCCAAAATGGCCACAAACCGGGCGATGTCCAGCCGCAAGGACCAGACGCCCATGGGTTTATCGGGGATCATTCGGAACAGGGCGGGGACCTGCGAACCCGTCTTCAGCAGGTTGGTCAACAGATTCGGTCCCTGCAACAAGGTCATCCCCTTCGCAAGCACTCCTTTCTCGTTAACGTCGGCGCCAGCCAGCCAGGTCGTGGCTCCGAACGTGTCGGACATGAAGGCGTACTCGGCCTCGAATTGTTTCTTCGAGCGCTGGGCCCACTGGGACTCCTGGTCGGCAAATCGTTTGGCTTCTTCCTCACGAACTGCTGCCTGTTCCGGGGTCTCGCCTTCAGCGGGGGGCTGGGCCGTCCGCTGGGCAATGGACTCCATCGATTTGGCCCACATCCGCTCATGTTTGGCCTTTTCTCCGTCCGCCATGGCCTTGCCTGACGCGTATGCAAAAAGCGAAGCGCCGAAATCCATCTTGGCGGCTGCTTCCCACAGAGGCTTGTTGGAGGCCAGGGAATCCGCCGGCGTCACTTTGATCAAACGGGCCAGACCGGCCATGCGGTCCGTCGAGTTTCCGTCCATAAAGACCAGGAATGCCAGCTTGGGTTTTACCAGAATGGCAATGCGGCCCTCGTCGATATTCAGCAGGGTCCAGCCGTTCTCTTGAGTTTCGTCGATGCGCTCCCGGAGTTTTTCGCCCATACGTTTGATCCAACCGGTCAACAACGCAGGATCCGACAGGGTTACGGAGATTCCGAAGGCAAAGTCAGCCTTCCTGTAAGAAAAGGCGGAGGCAACGCCGTCGACGTCGATGCCGATTTCCTTGAAATTCTCAAGCTGAATAAAGTTGTACCCGGCCACGGACGTCACGGCCGCTGAAGCCAACTCGAACCAGTCTCGACGCTCTTTGAAGACCGTGTCATATCCCAACTTTCGAAGCAAATCGGCGGGTTTGTCGGCTACCAGCAAGAACACGGTCTCGGTGGGCAGCGCCTTGGCCAGATCCGCTTCAGGCCCAAAGAAGGGCTTGCTTGGGCCATACAGTTCTTTGACCGGGTCAATGGGCTCGGGGGCCGGCGGGGGTACGTCCGGCGTTCGAACCACATCCGTTGCGGGTGGCTCCGGCCTGGGCTCGGTCTCGACCGGCAGCGTCCGCTTTTCGATCTTTTCGGTCTTTTTCGGCTCGGAACAGGACCATGACACCAGCATCAGCGACAGCAACAGAATCGCTTGCAACGGTTTCATGAAGCCCCCCTGAATGTAGCGTTAAGTGGCTTATTTGCCTGGAAACCGGCGACTATCGTAAGCCCCGCACCTTCCCAGTGTCAAGCCGGAGCGCCCCGGTGCGGCCCACGCTGGACTTGTCGCCAGGATATGGAGCCATTCGAAGGGGTTGTCGGCGTGACAAAAGCCGACTAGAGTACGCCTGTGGAGAGGCCGCAAGGGGCATCCCCCGGATGGCCTACCATGCCGACGAAACCTGGGCTTGGACCGCTTTTGTGCGGGCTCTTTTTGAGGCAATTATCGTGATCAACGAGTATGAATTGCTGGACAGCGGCCATGGGGCCAAACTTGAGCGCTTCGGCAAGGTGGTTCTGGCGCGCCCGTGCGCTCAAGCGATCTGGGAACCGCAGAAGCCCGCCTTGTGGGACCAGGCCAACGCCTCCTTCGACCGCGTGGACGGCCTGAACTGGAAAGGCCGAGAGGCCCTTCCGCCTCAGTGGAACGTCACCCTGAACGGAATCCGCATGAAGCTCTCTACCACGGATTTCGGGCACCTGGGGGTCTTCCCGGAAACCCGTTCTCTTTGGGATTGGATTACAAGAACCCTTATTGACCAGGCCGCACATCAGAAACGTGTGCTTTCTGTCCTGAACCTCTTCGCTTACTCGGGCGGAGCGACGTTGGCGGCCGCAAAAGCCGGCGCCCAGGTGTGCCACCTGGATGCCTCAAAGGGAATGGTGGATTGGGCCCGTGAAAATGCGGCGCTAAACGGACTACAGGAAGCGCCCATCAGGTGGATTGTGGACGACGTCTTGAAGTTCCTTTCCCGGGAGGTGACCCGAGGGCGCAAGTACGACGCAATCATCCTCGACCCCCCCTCTTTCGGGCGGGGAGCAAAGGGCGAACTGTACAAGATCGAAAAGGACTTGATGACCACCTTGCAGGGCTGCAAGGCCGTCTTATCCGAGTCACCCAGCTTTGTGCTGCTGACCAGCCATACGCCGGGGCTTTCTCCGCTGGTGTTGAACAACTTGCTGAGCCAACTTCTGGGACCGGGCAAGCTGGAGTGCGGAGAGATGCTTTTGACGGGTGCCCCGGATGTGTTTGTGTTGCCCAACGGCAATTGGGCCCGCTGGGTTTCCTCGTTGGGGCCCCAGGGATGAAGTTGGCTTTCGCCAGCCACCGGCTGCCTGGCTGGTTCTGGCTTGTGGGATTGTTCCTGCTTGCCTGGTTGTGCTTCTGGATGCACATGCCCAGGCATCCCTATATCGGTTCCGACACGACCCTTTTGGCCATCCAGGCCCAGGGCTGCGTGGACCATGGGTGGTGTTACACCGACAACGTGCATCTCTCCTGGGCGGGTCCGCCTCACGGGGCCCTTTGGCATTATTACCTTGAAACCATACAACTGCTGGGAATTCAGGAAGACGGGGCTCTGAGGCTGATTGGATTGTTGGGAGCCCTGTGTGTCACCCTTCTTGCGGCCAGCCTTGCCAGTCTGACGGGAAGACGTTGGGCCTTTTTGGCCGGGCTGGTCTGGATTGGATTCTGGCCGGCCAATGCGACCCTTTGGAACCCCAGCCTGTTGCCATGGACCGCTACCCTGGTCCTGGCCACTGGACTGGCAGCGCTGCGGACCGGTCGCCTGGGCTGGGTGCTGGCCTCGGGTGTCGCTGCCGGAATGGCGACCCAGACTCACTTGCTTATGGCCGTGTACGCCCTGGCGGGGGCACCGCTGCTGGCCCTCGGTTTGGGGCGTTTTAATAACCACGAAGCCACGCGACACCCCCCTGCGCTGCCTGTCCCGGTGCAGGTTTATGCCCTTTGGAGCCTTGGGTTTGTGGTGGCCTTGCTGGTTTGGGCACCCTCGATGCTGACGGCGCTCCTTGAACTTGAGGGTGCGTCTGCCTGGCTTCCCTTGGTAGCGGGCGGAGCCATCGTGGCCGTGGCCCTGGGGCATCTGGTTGTATGGCTGCTATTGGTGGGGTTTCCGCGCCTAATCACGCCGCAGAATATTGCTGCCGGACTGGCCCTGTCGGCCGCATTCGCCGGTTGGGTGATCCAGAGTGCAAGTCCGGCCCAGGCCGCATACAACGACTATTACTATCAGCCTGCCTGGCTGGGGCTGAAGGTCGGGGCCATGATCCTGGCAAAGCCCCTGGCAAAGCGCCTGGTTCCAGACAAATGGGCCAAAACTGCCTTGAATGCAGTGACGTGCTGCCTGGCGCTGTTGCTTCTGGCCAATGGTGCCGTCGACCAGGTTTTCAGGCAATCCCATGCCGAATTGACCTGGCCCGAGGGCCGGAAGTGGGTCGACAGGCTCTCTGACTCGGAAACCCCGTCCCTGCGGCAGATGCGAGAGCATGTGGCCACGGGGCCCGAACTCCCTTCTTTCTGGTGGCATGCCGTCCGTGCCTGGCCCATGCCGACAATTAGGCCAGAGCCTCCGGCGCAGCCCGCAACCTTGGATTCCCGGGAGCGTGACGTTGGGCCGTTGATGTCCGCTGGCACCGCTGCCCAAAACGGCGAGGTGATTCGGCTGATTCTGGCCCCGGGAAGCGTCCAGGCCGAACATGGCTGGTCCACACTTCCTCGGGAAGACGAAACCTATTCTTTGCTGGTGCGCACCGAACCCGAATTGCTGGACCGCTCGGGAAGCTGGACCTGTTTGTCGGACCCCGATTCGGATGAATGCCAGTGCCGCCCCTTCCACAATGCAACGTGCGAATTGGCCGATTCGGTCAATCTTTGGCCCCTGCGTTGGATGTGTTTCTATCGCCAGCGGGTATTTCAGTCCGCTTCGGCTGGGGATATGGACCTGTTTGCCATTTGGAGCGTGCAAAATCCCCCAGTGGCCCCGCAATCCGAAGCCTCGCAGGCCGCCACCTCGGCCGCAAGTCTCGCCGCAAACCCGCTAGCAAACCAAGCCGCTGAGCCGGCCGCAAACCCGGCCGCACGCGGGGCAGTCCACACGTGGTTGGTGCCCCCGTTGGACCTTCAGTCCCGATGTCCGGGATTCGCCCTTCCCGGGGATGGCATGACGTCGCCGGGCGGGAAGGCCTGGTCGGTGTTTGAACAGGTCGACGAGGCCACAAGACCCGCTGAGTTTGTTGCCTGGTACCCCATTCGAAACGAGTTTTGCGCCCAGAAGCTGATCACGGCACAGCAAGATGTACCCATGCCGCTGGCGGATGGACCTGCAAGTTTTGTGGCACCTCTGTTCTCAATGGACCCGGCAGGCCGGGGGGCCGCCGACGTTGCGCCGGAGCCCACCCAACTGCCCCAGGCCTGTCGCCAGGCCATGGCGCAGTGGCAAGAGGATCCCGCCTTGGAGGACGACTATGATTCCCTTCGAGCCGTGAAAACTCGTGTTGCGTCCTGGTACGTGTTGCCCGCAGCGGTGTTGGCCATGCTGTTTCTGGTGGGGCTGACGGGTTGGGCCCTATATCGGGCGGCATACGCCCGCAAACGCTAACCCCAATTCACCGTTGGCACCGAGAGTCGGCTGCTGGAACTTGGTTTGCTTCCCCCATTGCCCCCAAATCCGTTTCCCATTAACATCGCCTATCGAACTTACTGTGAGGCTCCAATGACCTTCGCTCCTTCGAAACGCCTTCAGTCTTTGGGCGGCTATGCCTTTGCCGAAGTAGACAAACTGGTGGGCGAACTGGAAGCCCGTGGGGTGAAACCCATCGATTTTGGTGTGGGTGACCCCATGGACCCCACGCCAGAACTGGTGCGGGAGGCTACCAAAGCCGGCGTCGACCGGCATGCTTGCACCGGATATCCCAGCTATGTGGGCTCGAAAGAGTACCGCCAGGCAGCGGCAGAGTGGATGCAGCGCCGATTTGGCGTGACCCTGGACCCGGCAAACGAAATCACCTCTACTCTTGGCTCCAAAGAGGCCATCTTCAACTTCCCGGAGGCCTATCTTGACCCCGGTGATCTGGTCATCATCCCCACCCCTGGCTATCCGCCCATGAAGCGTGGAACCCTGTTTGCCGAAGGGCGAGCCTGGTTCGCCCCCCTGACTCAGGCCAACGGCTTCCTGCTGGACTTTGCGGCAATCCCCGAGCAGGTGGCCAAGGACGCCAAGATTATCTGGATCAACTATCCAAACTCACCCACGGGCCGCATCGCTCCTCTTTCTTATTATCGTGAACTAATGGCCTGGGCCAGGCAATACAACATCATGGTCGCTGCCGATGAAGGCTGCTATATCGACCTCTATTATGACCAGAAGCCCTGCTCGATTCTGGAAGTCGCCAAAGAGGGCGTGGTGACCTTCTATTCCATGTCCAAACGCAACAATATGACGGGCTATCGAGCCGGCTGGGCCGCCGGGGATGCCGACATCATCGCCAATCTGAAAAAGCTGAAGACCAACATCGATTCCGGAACGCCCAACTTTGTGCAAGAGGGTGCCATGGCGGCGCTGGCCGATGAAACTCATGTGGAGTTCATGCGCCAACTCTATCGAAAGAAGCGAGATGTCCTGCTTTCGGCGCTGAAGGATGCCGGGTTGGAGGTGCAGACCCCCGAAGCCACGTTCTATGTTTGGCAAAAGACCCCGGCCGGGATGAACTCTGTGGAATTTGCCAAGCGGCTGCTTTCGGATGAGATTGCTATTGTTGTGACTCCTGGCGCGTGGATTACGGATACGGCCTTTGATGGCACCAATCCGGGCGAGAACTATGTGCGTTTTGCACTGGTTCCGGCGTTGGACCAGGTGGAAGTGGCAGCGGAACGGATTCGGAAGTACCTGAAAGTATAGGGAAATTGGACCAAACTTCGACTCGTTCTAGGGGGAAGCATGAAGCTGTATGCGGCATTGATGATGGTGTTGGTTTCTGCGGGCTTGCCTGGTTGCATTTTGACCGATGGCAATTCCAGTCAGGACTCCGACGTGGTGGCAAATGTCGACGTGGATTATCCCGACGTCCTGAACATGGGTGGCGTTTGGAAAGTTGTAAAGGGGCCGTGCCCGGGGTCAGAAACCAACGCACTATGGTTCGATAATCGACAGATCGGATGGGTCGGCTGCGGCCAGAATGCCGAAGGCCATGGGTTGTACCGAACCACCGACGGCGGATTGACCTGGGAATCGCTTGATTTCTTTTCGGCCGTGCGTGTGAACGACATCCGGCGTGGTCCCGACGGCGTCCTTTACGGCGCCGGCTTCCACACCATCGAAGGCTACAGCGCCTTCAAAATCGACGAGTCGGGTGCCCCCAAGCCCGAGGGCCTGTTTCAACCCGGCGACAACGCCTTTGCCAAGGTGGCCCAAGGGGAGAATATCGCCGTCACCGAAGATGGCCAGATGCTGGTCGACTCTCTTACGGGTGTTCCGGCCGCTTACAAGCCGGTGGGCGCAGATTTCACCGAGTATGAGTGCCTGGGCGAAGAGGCCATTGCCGACCCCGAGGCCCCGGGATTCCAGGTGCGACGCATCCAGGCCATAGAGAACAAGTTTTATGCCACGGGCAGTCTGATAAACCTGCCCGGCATGGTCTACCTGCCTTCAAAGCTGGAGGGGGCGACCTTCCACATGCAGGCCGTGGCGCTGCAAAACGAGAAGGAAGACGGCGAGATCCTGGATATGCACCTGTGGGCCCCCGACCACATTCTGGTGGCCGGCATCGACCAGAGCTACTACCGCCCGCTGATCTTCATCGCTGACGGTGACCCCTATGTCATGTCCAACTGGACCCGCATCGACGTGCGTGACTCGGGAATCGACTACGAGGCTGGCATCAACGGCATTCACGTAACGGGCGATGTGGTCGTGGCGGTGGGCGAAAAGGTTCCCTCGGCGTTGGGTGGGTTTGTGATGATCAGCGCCGACGGCGGGAAAACCTGGTCCGACATCACGCCCTCGGACGATTCGGGTTCTGCCGGCCCGCTCAGCAAGGCCTGGCGCTTCCCGAACGGGGACATGGTCATTGGGGGCGGCGGGTACGAAATGTGGATTTATACAGCACCCTAAACGTAGTCGCTTCGACCGTCGATCATCCCTTTCGACTACGCTCAAGGCAGGCCACTGGGCTGCGTTGGCCGGCCCATCCAACCACGATTGAATTGTGAACAATTGGATCTTGTACAGGTTCTAAGGGCCACCACTAATTTTTCGATTCCAGATACTTCAAATACCCTTCCAGAGCCTGCCAGAACCCCTCGATGACCCCGTTACTGGAAACGGTGGCCCCGCTGACGGCATCCACATAGTCGGGCTGGGCCCCCCATACATCAAGGTCCTTGGTGGCCACACCGATTTTGGTGCCATCTTCCTTCCGGAACTGGTCCCAGAACCAGGCACTACCCGTAACCGTCTGCCACCACATATCCATTTCCCACTGCGAGACGACTTCCAACGCTACGGAACCCTTAGTCGCAACCGCGGTCAGCGTGACGATTTCGCTTGAGAAGCCCCAGCCTCGACCCTCAAAGGCCACCCCTATCAGTTCTTGACCCTGGAACGCCTGGAAGTAGTTCTGTTCGGCCTGTTTGTGGGCCTCAAATCGAGTGGCCAACGGAAACAGCACCTTCAGCGCTGCCCCTTGCTCGGGTGAAAACCCCGTGTCGCCGAGGTCCGCGGACACGTCGGTCCACAGGTCCGCCGGAACCTCGTCCGGGACGTGGTCCTGGAGCGAGTCGAGATTCCCGTCGCCAGTGGCATCCGTGGGCTGGTTGTCGTGGGTCTGGTCAAGCAAACCGGTATCCGGATGTGTGTCCGCAAGGCCATGATCCGCTCGCAGGTCAATATTCTCCAAGGTTCCGCTTCCGCAACCCACCACCAGGGCGAGCTGGGCCAAAACAAGCAAGACTCTTAAGGGGGACCTCATTTCATGCCCTCCAGCACGCAACCACTAAGGCTTGCACAGGCTGCCCGACACGCGCTCGTGCTCTTCCTGGATGGCGCCAATCAGAGCCCAGGTCTTTAAGTCGGCTTTGTACAACTTCCCGTTGATGAAGTAGGTCGGCGTGGACTCGACTTGATTGCGCATGCCCTCTCGTTTGCTCTCCACGACGGCATCCCGTGTTTCCGATGCCCCAAGGAGGCGCTCAAAGCGGGCCAGGTCAAGCCCGGTCTCTGCGGCCCATCCGGCCAACTTCTTGGGACAGAAGTCGTCGAACCTTGCATAAACCAGCAAAAGATACTTCCAGAATCCGCCCATCTGCCGGGCCGCCTCAAAGGCCAGGCCGCCCTCTTTCGACCCCTCGTGTCCCTTCACGGGATAGAGCTTCATGGCCAGCTTTGCCTTGCCCTTCAGCGCACCTTTGGTAACCGCCTCGTACATCTCGGGCACCGACTTCGAACAGAAGGGGCAGCGGGCACACGCATAAACGACAACTTCAACGGGGGCGCCGGAATCACCGGCCCACTCCAGCCCGGCAAGATCGATTTTTGACCTGGTTGCCGTCATGCTGGCGCCACGTTTCTCCATTTCACGGACAATCGCCTTGTCCTCGTCGCCCAGAGCCACCCGGCTGCAAACGGCTGAAGCCAGCCGCCAGACCAACCTGGATGGAGCAGGCGCTGCCATGCAGACAAACAACGTGTCGTCGCAACAATCGTGAGGGTAGACCTGCTTCATCACCCCTTTGGCCCGTTCCAGGTTCGAGGCGGACAACTCTTTGCAGGTATCTGGCCAGTTCGCTCGGGCCGGCGAAGCCGACAGCAGTGCTGCGAACAGCACAATCACCGAAATTCCACGCATGAAACCCATCGCGACCTCACTTCGGTTGAGTTATTCGCTCCAGCCCCAGCGGCTTACGATCAAACACCATCACGTACAGAGCCATTCCAAGCCAAACGCTGTCTCGAACCACGGTCCAGATGGAAATGGGGTCCTCTTCGGCCACGGCATTGGAGGCAAAACAGCCGCACGACATGTCCAGGCCCTTATGAAGCGCAGAAAGCAATGCAATGATAAAAGCCACCATCATCAGCGCCACAAGCAACGAAGCGGCTCGGCTCTTCCATCCCACTATCAGTAAAAGGCCTGCTCCCAACTCTACCCAGGGGAGCGTGATGGCGAATACATTGATAAGAAAAAGTGGTAAAAACTGATATGTCGCCACATCCATTGCAAACATTTCCGGGTGCAAAATCTTGTGGTAACAGGCCATCAGAAAAACGAAGGCCAGATAGAATCGGACGGGCAATGCCAGCCAGGCGTGGCCCTTCCAGTCTCGAACGGAACTCCAGGTCGGTCGATTCATGGCTGACCTCCTTGCAGACCCTGCAGTCTGGGGGCGCCACCGGGCACAAATCCCACATTCCGGGCACCACGTCCGGCCAACTCTCGGGCCAATTCGTGGCCCGAATCGGGGTCTCGACCATCGCCGTAAACCACAATGCGTTGGGCTCCCAGCCGGATCAACTCGGCCACCGTCTCTTTGGGCACCGGGTCCAGTTCATCCCAGGTTACATTGCGGGACTCCGGTACATGCCACTGTGCGAACTCTTCGGGGTAACGAGCATCCACAACCAGGGTGCCTTCTTCTCCCAATTGGTCTGGCTCTACGGGGAAGACTTCGCCCAAGGGCTCTGGGCAGGGAACCAGGATTTCGTACTCTTTTTGAGCGACCAGGGGAATTGCGTCGCTCCGAATCAGATTCACACCCAGCCCAAGCAGGGCAAAGCCCGCTCCAATCAAGGCAGCGTCTCGGATTACGCCCACATACCCGTGCGAACCTTTCGGTCCAAAACCAATCCGTTCCCAGAAACGCCACACCATTGTCCCCTCCTCATGACCCTGGACTTTACGCCAGGGCCAACCCGGAGCGCCAGATCAAAGGTAGAAATGGTTGATCAGGATCTTCCCAGTGCTGTCCAGAACATAGGTGTTGCCCACTCGGTCAAGGGTTGTCCGCTGCAAGGGCAAGGGCCTTTGAACGGCCATCGAGAAGAACCCCGTTTCGGGTTGGATGTAGGCAAGCGCTGTGTGATCCTTGGCGAAGCACTCTCCCGACGCCACCATCGAAACGATGGCAAAGCCCTCTTTTTCCAGGTTCTTGATCCTGCCAAACCGGTAGGTGTCATAGCAGAAGGATGGCGGAGCCTGATTGAAGAAGACCGTCTCTGCCTTGACCAACTCGCCCAGGTGGTTGAACGAAGCAGCTCGAGTCTCTCCGGTCATGGGATCGGCATTCACGATGACAAAGCCGCCCGTGCCGGTCATGTACACATTGTGCGAGTCGTACCAGCTCGTGTGGCCGGCAGCTCCGGGCACGGGCGTGGCCAGCGACGTCAGTTTCCCATTGCCATCAAAGGTCCAGAACACGACGCCCTCGTCCAAATCACCCTGGCAACTGACAACGCCACCGTTCCCCAGCGAGCTGAGCGCTACGTGCGTGCCAAACTTGCAGTTGGGTCCAGGCAATTCCAGATTCGCCGGCGAAGGGGTGCCGTCAGGGCCGAAAAAGCGCAGGTAACCGCGGTTGTTCGCATTGAAGGCAACCACGCCGTTACCGTTGTCATCGATGTCCATGTCGTAGAACTCATTAGAAAAGGTGTCCGAGATTCGGACCATGGGTGAAAAGACCTCGCAAGTGGCATCCACGTAACGAACGTCCAGGCGTATCGATGTGTAATCGTTTGGTACGGTGTAGTGCCGCCAGACCATCATCGTGGCGCCACTCTTGCCCGCTCGAACCACCCAGGGCTCGTCAGAGGAAACATTCAAATCCTGAGGCGCCGCTGCCCAAGTCGTCTTCGTGCTGACCCAACCAATAAGCGGCCTGGCACACTGGACCGTGGCTCCTTCCGGAGTGTACATGCCCACCATCGCCAGCGTTCCGTGTCCATCCACGTCCACGTCCGAGGCCCACAAGGATGGGGCGAACGATTGCCCTTCAATCTGGCATTCCGGGTTGCAGCCATCATCCGCAAATTCATTCCCGTCATCACACTGCTCGCCAAACTGTACCGTACCGTTCCCACACGCAATGGCTTCGGAAACGCAGCCCAGGTCGGGGTCACATATGGAGTCAATTCCGGGCCAGTTTACGGAACAGGTGGCGGTGGAGGCGGATTGACAGCCGGTGGCCGTGCAGAACTCGCCAATGGTGCAGGCGTCGGCGTCGTGACACGCTTCGTTGTGGGTGATGGCGGTGCAACCCGATTCCGGCACGCAGAGATCCTCGGTGCAGGCCACGTTGTCGTTGCAGACCAGCGGAGAACCCGGGATACACTTCCCGCCGCCGCAGGAATCGCCAATCGTACATTTGTTGTTGTCCGTGCATGGCTCGTTATTTGGCGGATATTCGCATCCGATCAGTGGATTGCAT
>CAYTWV010000048.1:13519-14396 GCA_964442235.1 uncultured Myxococcales bacterium
CGTGCAAATATTATTATCGTTGCAAGTCTCCGTACCCGTGGACGTGCATTCGCCTTCGTAACACTCATCACCCGTTGTGCAAGCATTTCCATCAGTGCACTGAAGGCCATCAAATTCAATAATCACACATGTGTCTATGTCTTCCACGCAGAGGTACCCAAAACACTGATCCCCGGCGGGACACGGTTCAGGGCCAGGCTGACACTGCCCCTGGCCACAGACGCTGGTCTTGGTGCAGAACAGGTTATCTTCACAGGGGACCCCATCGTTGCCAGCAGCAAAGGAACACGCTCCGGTGGAGGGCGTGCAGACGCTTATCTGGCACTCGCTTGCGGGTCCCGTGGGCGAGGGGCACGTCTTGATGGTGCTGGGGTCCACCTTGCACACATAGGGAAGCTCTGAGGTGTCGCAATAGAGGGTGCCGTTGCACAGATTGGAGTCTTCCAGCACGCCGCAGTCTGTGTTTACCTTACAATCACAGTTCGAGGCAGTGCCCACACAACTTCCCAAGGTGCAGGAATCTACGGTGGTGCAGGGGTCGTTGTCGTCACAAGGAAGGGTGTTGTACTCGTAACCGCACTCGCCGTCGCCTTTGCAATGGTCGGTTGTGCACAGGTCCTGGTCGTCGCATAAATAGGCTTCGCCCACACACAAACCGGCCTGGCAGGTGTCGGCTTTGGTGCAGTCGTTCAAGTCATCGCAAGCGCCACCCGTAAGGTTTACGGGGACACACTCAGACGCCTCGTTGACGATGAACCCTTTGCATGGGTCGGGGTTCGTGTCTTCGCACGGCACGACCACGTCAGCGGTATCGGCCAGGTCTTCGGCGATACCCTCGGGCACGCCCTGGCCCACGTCGGGCATGTCCGTGGCGTCG
>CAYTWV010000049.1:0-9857 GCA_964442235.1 uncultured Myxococcales bacterium
TCCGCCGTTGGGTTGGCGCCAGGCAACCACCGCATGGTTGAACTGGTCGGCGGGTACCGTTTCCACGCGGGAACCTGCCATCGTCATCGCTGCGTAGGTCTCTTTGTAACCCACGGCGCGCATCATGGCGATGAGCATCCCGGCCTTGTCTTTGCACACGCCCATGCGGTCTGCAAAGGTCATCGTAGCCGGGTGGATGGTGTACCCTTCGCCTTCTCCCATGGAGAGGCCGCTGTAACGAATGGTGTTGGCTACCCAGGCATTGAGGGCGGCAATGCGTTCCATGTCCGTCTTCTTCCCTTCCACGATCTCTTTGGCCTTAGCCGTGATTTCCGGCGTGGAAAAAAAGCTGGGTTCGCTGACCATATAGAACCAGCGAGACTTCTCCTGCCAGTCGGGCAGGGAACTTATCACCACCTTGGGCGCCGAGTCCGACGGGGCCAGCGAGTTGGGCAGGCCCACATAGGCGGGCAGATCCATTCGCCAGTATCGGTGCTGCAAATCCCCCTGCCGCAAGGCCTGGCGGCTTGACACCTCGCCATTATAGATGCCGGTTTGCACGGGCTTCTCTTTGGGCACCGAAACCAGGAACCACTGCTCCTTGACCGGAACCCAGTCTCCAAACTGGAGGATTTCGAAGAATTCGCCCCGTTGAGGAGGGATAAATCGTTCGTCGCCTTCGGATGCCAGGTAGGCCATCTGGAATCCGATGCGTTCCACGGTGGACTCGACGGCATCTCCGGGTTCCAGTCCGGGCAGTCCAAGCAGCCGCATTCGCATGGGCCAGTAGATGCCGTGCATGGGAACCGGCAAGTCCTTGACCTGCACCAGATCTACGGTCTCGATGATGCCCGACTTGCGGAAGATCCGAACCGAGGTGAAGCGGGCGTCGCTGGTAGCCGGGTCAAAGTCCAGTCGTAACGCGCCGGCGTCGCGCCCTCCCGTGGGGGTCAACACCCAAACCAGGCTCTGCTCGGTGCGGCGGGTCAGCCCCGTGGCCTCCACCCGTACGTCGGTGCCCCGAAACAGGACCACCCTGTCTGCCCCGGGCCAATCCGTTAGGGCCGCCTGACGGACCTTTTCCAGAATCATGTCGTCGGGTAGCGGAATGGGTGGAAATTCGGCACGGGCGCTGGCCTGGCTGGCAGACAGCACCAGCACCAGCGCACCCGTCAGCGCCAAAAGCGTTCGAGGGATTGGGTTCACGGTTGCCTCCCAAAGGCAAAAGGGCGGGGTCTGCGGGCTAGTCGTCAGTGACAGGCTGTGCCATCTGCAATTTCAGCCACTCTGCAATGGTTGAGACCACGGCCTCGGATTCCATGTCCAACATCATCTCGTGGCCCGATCTTTCAAACCAGACCAGTTTTTTACTGGTTGAGGAGATCTTGTCGTGAATGGCTTGGGCCGCATCGGGATGGATGACCTGGTCCTTGCGGGAATGAAGAATCAGCGCGGGGCAGTGGACGAAGGTCAAGTCCTGCTCGATGCGCTTGGAGTACTTGTACAGTTCCACGAAGGCACCGGTAGCGAAGCGGGGATAGTTCCGGTTGCGCTGCTGCTCCAACGACTTGTCGTGGTATGCCGAAGGCGAGGGCCATGACGAGAGCAGTTTGGCCATGACCGGACTCATAAATGCCAACTTGTCCTGGAATCGAAGGGCCGCTGCCACCGTGGTGATTCCCACCACGTCTTTGGGATGTCGCATGGCCAACTCCAATGTGACCAGTCCGCCCATGGAGAGTCCCACCACAAAAACCTTTCGACATTCGGTAAGCAGGTCCTGCATGGCCGCTTCCGCATCTGCGAACCAATCTTGCGCCGTGACGCCTTGCAGGTCCTCCCACTTGGTGCCGTGGCCCCGAAGAACGGGGATCCGGTAAGGGACGTTCATTTCATCCAGTGCGAAGCGCAGATCCGCTACACATGCCACATGTGAGGTGAATCCATGCAAAGCCAGCACACCATAACGCTGCTTTTCCTTAACGGGGGTGTTCTGGTAGGCGATGGGGGGGCATGGGGCCGTCGGATTGTTCATGCGTTCTCCTGCAGGTTCAACCATTCGAGAGATGGCAGTCATCACGCGATGCGTCATGCCGCGAAGTTGTTCGTAGTTTATCTCTTCATCGTGGCGTTTTTCCAAACGAATCGGTTCCCCGAAGCGAACCGTGATGGTGGTGGGCTTGGGAAAGGTCAGTCGGCTGAGGCGGGGCCATACCTCGGGCGGCAGAAGCGAATCGGTGCCAGAGATCCCGACGGGAATGATGGGGACATGGGCCATGAGGGCCAACCGAACGGCCCCACTTCGCCCGGGCAAAAGGCCGGTTTCGGGGTCCACCTCCCAACGGGGCATGTCCTCTTCGCCGGGGATCGTTCCCTCGGGGAAGACCCCCAGGACCAGGCCTTCTCGCAGCAACTCTGCGATGGCGGCCAGGTTTTCGTCATCGCCGCGTCGCAGGAAGACCGCGTCTGCTGCCTGCAGGATGTGCCGAAGCACGGGGGTGCGGGAGAACTCGGAGCGAGTCAGAAACGAGACTTTGCGGGGGCCGGCCAGGCTGATGATTTGTGCATCCAGCCAACTGCGGTGGTTGCAGGCCAGGATGCAGCCGCCCTGGGCCGGCACATACTCTTGTCCCCAGATCCGTAGGCGATGAAGGGTGGAGTAGTGGGTCTTGGCTACGCCCAGCGCGGTTTTGTATGCCAGGGCCTTGATGGGCTCGTACAAATGGGCACGTCTTAGACCGGCGATGCTCTGCTCCAGGAACAGATCTACCGGCTTCAGAAGCGAGGATGCGGGCAGCGGTTTGGGTTCCATTCAGGCCCCTGTGTCCCGGAAGGCAGGTCTACGGATGGCCAATCCCGGTGGACGGAGCAAAAGATAACATGTGTGGGGCGGTTAGTCGACGTCTTGAGTGGGGAAAGGATGCACCTTGGCGCGTTCAGCCCTGGCTTTGCGAGCCATGTCTTTCACAAGCCCATCCAGTCCCTGCCCGGTGATGGCAGAAATCAAATGCACCTTGCGCTTCTGTGCCGCCAGCAGTCGTTGCAGAGGACCCACTCGCTCGGCCAGCTCTTCTTCGTCGTAAAGTTCGACCTTGTTCACGGCCACAAGTTGGGGGCGGGCCGCCAAAGCGGGGTCGTACTCGGCCAGCTCGTGATTGATGGTCTTCCAATCCTCTATGAGGTTTTCTCGGGAGGCATCGATCATATGCAGCAGCAGCGCCGTGCGCTGAATGTGTTTCAGGAATCGGATGCCAAGGCCTTTGCCCTCGTGGGCGCCCTCGATCAGACCGGGCATGTCCGCTACCACGAAGGGGAAATTCGAGAAGCGTTCCACGACCCCCAGATTGGGGATGACGGTGGTGAAGGGATAGGCAGCAATGGCGGGGCGGCACGAGGAGATAGAGCTGATCAGGGTGCTCTTCCCCACGCTTGGGAACCCGATGATTCCCACGTCCGCAACCAGTTTCAGTTCCAGGCGCAGTCGCCGGGTGACGGTGGGTTCGCCTGGCTGAGCGTATCGAGGGGCGCGCTGGGTGGAACTGAGGAAGAAGTAGTTTCCCTTTCCGCCACGTCCGCCCGCAGCGACCATGACCTTGGCTTCCAAGGTGTCCAGGTCGGCAAGAAGCTCGCCGTTTTCCGCATTAAAGACCAGGGTGCCCGGGGGAACGGGAATGATGCGGTCCTTGCCCATGCGACCGGTCATGTTCTGGCGTTGGCCGCGATGACCGTGTTCTGCCCGCAGTCCACCGATGTGTCGGTAGTCCACCAGGGTATTCTTCTGGGAAGTGGCGATGATCCAGACGTCGCCGCCTTTGCCACCGTCTCCGCCATCGGGGCCGCCTCTTGGGATGCCGCGAGAACGCCTGAAGGAGACGGCACCGGCGCCGCCCTTACCACTGGAGACCTCTATGATTGCCTCATCGACGAACATGGGGACCCCCGTCGTGGATCGAACACGTGAAACCGCTCGCTATGACGGAAGGCGAAAGCTACGGGGTCTCGAGGGGCAGGATGTTGACGAGCACGCGACCCGAACCGCGAGTCTGGAACTTGACTCGACCGGTGGTCTTTGCAAACAGGGTGAAATCCCTGCCGCAGCCCACATTCTCCCCGGGGTGGATGCTGTTGCCAACCTGGCGAACCAGGATGGAGCCGGCAGGCACCAACTGACCGTCAAAGCGCTTCACGCCTCGACGCTTTCCCGACGTATCGCGACCGTTACGCGAACTGCCTTGTCCTTTTTTATGCGCCATGGCGAAGACCTCCCAGTCTTACGGCAGAAGGACGTCACGAATGACGACCCTGGTGAAGGGCTGGCGGTGACCAACCTTACGGCGATAGTTGTTACGCCGGGCGAACTTCATGATCAAAACCTTGCGGTTACGACCCTGGTCCACGATCTCGGCGACGACTTTGGCTCCGGCAACAAGCGGAGATCCAAGGACCATCTTGTCGTCCTTGCGGACCATCAAGACGTCGGTGATTTCCACCTTGTCTCCAACCAGACCGTCAAGGCGCTGAACCTTGAACGTATCGCCCACCTGGGCTGTATGCTGGTTTCCTCCCAGCTTGAATACGGCGTACATAATGAAGCCTCCTGACAAACAATCAATCAGGGCGGGGATGATAGCGGTGGGGGCTGAGAAGTCAAGCCAATTCTTGCAGCCTGGGTTGCCCCCCTGGCGCCGAGCCCCGGTGGGGCCGACAATCCGCTTGACAGCGGGCGCCTCTAAGTGATAGCACGACCCACAATGGGACGAAGTGTCGTACCTCAGAGGGTAACATGAAAACGCACCTGCTTCGATTGGGATTTCTGGCACTGTGTCTCCTTCCGTTGCCCTCGGAAGCAGCAGAGTTGACGGATGTCCTGACCTCCTTTGATTTTGATGGGGACAACCCCTTTGATATCAAGCTTGAGTTAAAATACGAGTACACCAGCGAATCCTCCGAGTTGCTGCGGGAAACCGTGGACGCCAGCAAGACGCCCTACGAACTGGTGCTGGGCAATCGACTGGCCTATGAGCGGACGCTGCAGGTGATGCGCTTCGGCCTCTCCGTGGGACTGTATAAGGAATTAGAGTTCCGATTGGACCTTCCGCTGGTCCTTGGGGACGAGTCCTCGCTTGGGTACCACTCGGCGCTTCCCGCCGGGGACGAGCGGCGCCAGATCTCGGACATCGATCCCAGCGGCGAACCGTGGAATCTCGACCCGAGCACCAAAGCCGCCACGCTGTTTGATGTGCCGTTTAAGGGGCCGAACCGTAGCGGTTTGGGCGATCTGGGCATTGGACTTCGCTGGGCACCACGCCATCGTAACCGTGACCCCCAGTATGCCTCGTGGGTCGTGGGCGCCATGCTGCGCTTGCCCTCCGCCAACGTGAAACGAGCCGGAAACACCGCCGTGGGCGAAGGTCTGCTGCAAGTCGAAATCAATACCGCCATTTCCCGAAGAGTGGTCTGGTTCTTTGAACCCTTCTTCGATCTGCACGGCGTGGTCAAGGTCGCCAACAGTGCCAGCCTCTTTGATGTGGCAGACGAAAGCACCCAGACCCTGGAACAGCCCGGCAACAGCATCGGCTTGACCCTGGGCGCCGAGTTCATCCCCTGGGAAGCCGACGGCGGCAAACGCAAGGTCTCCATCGAACTGGGCTTGGGCCTGGACTATGTCTTCGAGGGCCGAGAGTACACCGAACTGTTCGACGCCCTTGGCACCTCTCCTTGCCGCACCGCCAACGGCTGTGCCGGCGATAAAGCCGGCGCTACCTATACCGCTGCCATCGAGGGCTACGAACAGGGCATCGCCAACCTGAAGAAGCAGGTTTCCGCCACTACCGATGCCACGGCAAAAGCCCAGCTTCAGGCCAAGCTGGATAACATGAAGGCCGAATACGAAACCAAAAAGACCTCGTCTGACAACGGTTTTCCCGTTTCCGACGGAATCACCGATGTGGAGCACTACGGCATGTACTCCTTCTTTGCCAACCTGACGGCTCGCCCCATCGAGTACTTCTCGTTCGGCCTGGCGTTCAAGCTGGCAGCGGTTCAGCCCCACTTCATCACCTTTGCGGATGCCGGCGTGGATCTGGATGGAGATGGAAGCGTCGTGGGTGAGAATGCCGAAGACATCAACGAATACAATCCTAAGTACATCGAAGAACTGGACCAGATCGGGAATCGCTTCAAGAGCAGCAACAAATTGGTCTGGAGCCTCCTGTTCAATCTCACCGGGCGTTACTGATGCCTACCTCCACTCCCGAGCTCAAGTCAGAGGTTCGCCAGACACTGGAGAAACTCGGTCAGGTGCTCAGTGGGAAAGCTGGAGATAGTCGCTGCGTCCTGGTTCGCTGCTCCGATATCGATGTGGTCAATTCCATGCTTACGGTGGTGCCGCAGGCCTACCAACGCATCATGTGGCAAGCCCAAAGCATGGCCGATGTCCATGTGGCGACCGAACTGCGAAACGTCATCCGGTCTGCGCAATCCGGCAGTCGTGTGATTCCGCTTTTGCATAGCTGGCCCGGAGAACTGACCGATCGAACCATTTTGGTCGAGGCCGCCCAGGGCATCGACGAGGTGGAAGCCGAAGAGGGATTCAAAAGTTATCCCATCGTGTTTGTCGTGCTGGCTCCCTCTATTCGAGTGCTGGCCAATCACGCCAAGGGTTTCTGGAAAAACAAAGGCGGGTATCTGGCTTGGCCCAATCTTAAGCAGGCTGCCTCTGCAGTCAGCGCAAAGGCCCGAGAAGACGGTGTTCCCGCCGCGGAAGTCAGCGAAGTGCTTGCCCGACTTCAGGGCGAGAAAGCCGCTGCCTTCCTGGTGAAATCGGCCGAAAAAGAGATGGCCCGAGGTCACCGGGAGAAGGCTCGGGAATTCTTGATGGGTGCGGTCCAAGTTTACTCCCAGGTAGCCAATCTGGCGGGCATGGCCAAGGTTTACCACCTGTTGGGCGTGAACTGCATGGGCGACGGCGACTTGATCACCGCTACCGAGTGGTTTGGCCAGGCGGTGGACAATTGGGGCATTGTGGGGGATGACGAAGGGTTGTGTGAAACGTATGCGCAGAAGGGCCAGGTCCACTTCATGCGGGGCGAACTGGACAAGGCTGGAGAGGCCTTCCGCAAGGCGTTGGCGCTGGATGAGGCCCTGGGCAATAAGGACCGTATTGCGAGTGGAAAGCGCCATATCGCCATGGTCTTGGAACGGATAGGGCGGTATCCGAAGGCCGAGGAACTCTATCGCCAATCCCTGGCGATAGAGCAGGAATCCGGCAATCAAGTCGGCGAGGCCCGGGTGTTGCACCATTTGGGGCGCCTGTTTGATCAGCAAAAGCAGTACTCCAAGGCCGAGGAGTTCTACCGGCAGTCGATCTCGATCAAAGAGTCCATCGGCGACCACTCTGGCCTGGCTACTACCTGGCATGAGTTTGGTAACATGCGCCTGGCGCAAGGGGAATCGGCCGATGCCGCTGAACTGTACGAGAAGGCCGCAGCCACCGAGCGGCTTCTTCATGATTACAACGGCCTGGTCAAAACCTTAGCCCAGAAGGGCTTGGCCGAGATGAAGAGTTCGCGCTTCGAGGACGCCCTTCGCAGCCTGGCCACGGCCCATCATCTGGCTCGCAAGTTGCGGTCGAACCTTGCCCCGGAGATCGTGGCAAAGATTCGAGAGATGGAGGAGATGCTCTCCATCGACACCTACAACCGAATCCTTCGGGAAGTGACGGATTCCCTGGCCTCGTAAGCACGCCCGTCCAATCCGATGTTCATGGATTCCCTTAATGCAAATGGCTATAGTTGCTGCCTGAACCGGCCCTGGAAGCCGGATGGCAGGTCGAGGTCCCGATGAGGTTCCCGAAGATCCCCAAACCGCCTTTTGAACCGTGCAGGATAAGCCTGGCTTTGGCCGTGGCTCTGTTGTTGGGTTCGTGCGGGGTGCTGGACGGTCTCAAGGGCCTGGGAGAGATGGGCGAGAGTCCCTGTCCCGGTTGCCTCCCCGGGGATGTTTTGGAGGGGGACGGCTGGAACGACCTGGGGTCGTCGGACGTGGCGGGGGATTCCTCGGTTCCGGACGCCCAGGGGCAACTGCTCTCGGTTCTGGCCGTGGAGCCCTCGTTGGGTGACTCGAGCGGCGGGCAGATCGTGATGGTTCGTGGCCAGGGGTTTGCCGAAGGGATGCGCCTCTATTTTGGGGGCGTGCCCGGCGCAAAACTTTTTGTGGTCACGCCCGAATTGCTGACTGTGGAAACCCCCGGGCATTCTCCCGGGCTGGTGGACGTTCGGGCGGTTCTTCTGGATGGCTCCGAGGCGACGCTGGTGAACGGTTTCCGATACGATGCGGTGTTAAGAATCGACCAAGTGATCCCGGCGCAAGCGGACGGAGAGGGGGGCGACCCCATCGAGATTCGAGGGGCCGGTTTTGAGGGCGACTGCCAGGTCTATCTGGGCGAACGCCGGGCACTGGCGGTCCAAGTGAAATCCGATGGCCGAATCCTGGCCGTAACCCCCGGCGGTGGGTGTGGCCCCGTCGCCGTGCGAGTGATGTGCCAGGATGAGCGCGCTGTGGCCAAGGGGTTGTTTGCCTACGAGCGATTTGCGTCGCTGCTTCGTTTTGACCCGCCGTTGGCCGATGCCCAGGGCTTCGATACGGTGTTTCTGTATGGGGCTGGGTTTGAACCCGGCATGACCGTCTTTTTCGGCGATCTGGCCGTGGAAGACGTGATGGTGCTCTCCCATGAATTGGCGTGGCTCTCGTCGCCGGCCTCGGCACCGGGCATCGTCGATGTTCGAATCCAAACTTCGTGCGGGGTCAGCTATTTCCCGGATGCCTTTGTGTTTCGCTCCACAGCCGGGGGCGATGGCGGAGTTCCTCAGTTTACGGGTATGACTCCCACCCGGCTGGCGGCCTGCTCGGGCGGCAAGGTCATTGTGGCGCTTTCGCAGCCTGTTGCCGAGGCCGAAGTCGCCGTCTGGATGGATGACCTGCCGCTGGACATTCTGGAAGTTCAGGAAGAGGCGGGGTTGATCACCGTGGTGGTTCCTCCCCGGGACCCCGGCGAATACGAGATGAAGGTGCTGCTGGAACAGACAACCCTGGTGGGGCCCAAACCTCTGCGCATGGAAGCCCGGATGTCCATCGAGGCCGTGGACCCTCCAAGCGGGCTTCCTGAAGGCGGTCAGTGGGTCGAAGTGTTGGGCTGTGGATTGCCGACCAGTGGCGAAGTTCGGTTTGGTCCCTTCGCAGCGGTGGAAATCCAGTCCCTGGGGCCCAACCGGATTCGGGCCAAGACGCCCCCTGGGTCCCCGGGGCCCGTGGATGTGACCGTGGTTGGACCGTACGGGAATGGAACCAAGCCCTCAGGTTTCCAGTACACCACTCCTTATCCCAAGATCGCCTTCGTGACGCCTGAAGAGGGCGCTCGATGCGGCGGAACCTTCGTTCGTTTTGTAGGCTCCGGGCTCTCTCCCGATGGCACTTACACCCTGGGCGGAACCGAACTGATGCAGGTTTACCCGGTGCATGCAGGGCTGGTTGTCGGACGAATGCCGGCCCTGGCCGTGGGGACCCACGAGGCGACCGCACAATTGTTCTCGTCGATTTTCACCCTTCCGGATGCCTTCACCTCGTTTGACCCGGGAAACAAGAGCGGGGGCACCTGGGGAGATCCCATTGATGAGACTCTGAACGTGACGGTCTTTGATTCCTCGGTGGGGAAAGGGCTTGCGGGCGCCTTTGTGGTGGTGCGGGCCGACCCGAGTACGCCTCACCAGGGATTTACGGATGCCAACGGCCAAATCACTTTCTCGTTGCCCGGTTTCAGGGGGCGACAGGATGTGACCGCAGCCATGGTGGGGTACACG
>CAYTWV010000049.1:9867-14369 GCA_964442235.1 uncultured Myxococcales bacterium
CAATGTCACGCTGTTTGTCTCTCCCACGGCTCCATCCGAGGGTTCGGGAGGCACCTACACCCCCGTGCAGGCCTATGTGACGGGGCGGGTTCGTGGGCTGGACAAGTACGTCCCCCTGCCACCAGGCAACTGCGCCAACAAACCCATCACGGGTGTTCAATGCAGACCCTGCTTTGATGACACGGGATGTTTGGACCCCTGGGCACCCCCTCCGGAGCCCGACTCGCCCCCCGCTGCCCGCTGCACCCAAATCGGCGATACGGGCCAGTTCTGCACCATGCCCTGCACCTCACCCGAGGAGTGCCCGGCCGGGTATCTCTGCATGCAGACGTTTCCTGATCTGGCGACGTGTGTGCCCAGGCCCGGCGAACGAACGGCGAAATGTTCGGTTTCCAAGACCTCGTTGTTTGGTGGGGCCGTTCCACCGGGGCCTGGCACCCTGGTCAACGAACACGACATCTATTTTGTGAGTTCCAGAACGGGCGAGGTGGCCATTATCTGCCTGGGCGGGTACACGGACTGGGACACCAAACAGTTTGAACCCCTCTCCATGGGACTTAAACGCAACGTCATCGTCCTGAAAGATCAGGTGGTCATGGACCAGGACGTCGAGTTGACGATACCCCTTAACTACGAGGCAAAAGTCGCCTTCCATGACCTGCCCTATCACCCCAACGGCATCGGGCAACCCTATCTGATTTCCGCGCTGGAGATTGGCAAAGACGGCTTCATGTCCCCTCCCAAAGAGGCCACCTATGTAGCCGACGGCCGCTATTACAAGTTCACTCGTCTGCCCAACCCCGAGGCACCTGAACTGAACGGAACCACCTACTCTCTCTATACCTCTGTCAATGCCGGGGGGTACACCGGCGTGCCCTACGCCGTGCGCATGGTCGAACAGATACCCCGGCTTTCCGGAGAGGGCGTCTTGACCTGGGACAGCGGAACAATTCTCCAGTCGGCCCCTCCCATCAAGGGCGATCCCGTGGGCCTGTTCTTGAACCAGACCGGGTACTCCATCGCCACCAGTGGCGGGCAGTTTATGCAACAGTTGGAAAATGGCTGGAGCGCCACCACAACCCCCGGTGCCTCCGAGGGGTTCACCGCCTCTCACAAAGCTGCCGACGGGACCATTTGGCTGGGCGGGAAACGCGGGTCTATCTGGAAATTCGATGGTGTGGCCTGGGTTCGCGACAACATCGGTATGAACCAACCGGTCAAGGATCTGTGGGCCGGAGGCGGAGCTTGGGTTGCCCTGTTCCAGGCGTCACTGGCCAAACGCTCCAAAGACGGCGTGTTGTCCACCCAGGTGTTGCCCGCCGGGGAATATGGCCGAGCCCTTTGGGCCTCGGATTCCGACGACGTGTATGTCTTGACCCAAAGTTATTATGGGACCAATTCCTTCCTGTACAACTGGAGCAAAACAGGCTGGGTTCAAGTCACCATGCCTGGCCTTGCTCGGGCCTTTGCCATCGATGGGGCCGGTCCCGATGACATTTGGATCGTGGGCAGCGCCGGAACCGTGGTGCATTTTGATGGCGACACCTGGACTCCCACGGGGCTTGCCACACTCAAGGACCTGCTGTCGGTCAAAGCCGGACCCGCAGGCAGTGTCATCGTGGGTGCCGAAGACGGGCTGTTGTTCCAGAAGGTGGGCGATGGTTTCCAGCAGATTCCCATGGATGTGCTCATGGATCTGACGGTGCTGGATTATGACGAGCAAGCGCAACAAGGTGTTGTGGCAGGTCCCCAGGCCTATCCCATGGGACCGTTTATGGGATTCCCTCGTTCGGACCTGCCCGTCTCCGGAGGCCTGTTTGACTGGGTCACGCTGGACTGGAGTTTTTATGACCCCTCGGTGGTCTCGGACTTCAACTACTTCATCCTGTCCAATGCCGAAGGGAGAACGTTCTGGATTATCGTAACGGGCGGCGGAGTGACCGAATTCCGGATGCCTCCCTTCCGGGAATTGCTTGGTGTGAACCTGATGCCCGATGGGATGAAGCGCCTGAACATGACATCGACCCTTAACCCTGAGTTCAATATCGACCACTTTACCAATAACGACATGAACATGTTCGGTAAGGTGAGCTGGGCCGTAGACTACCTCTCTTTCTATTAGGGCCGTGGACGCATGGGAGAATTTGAGATCATCGACCGCATTCGAGCCTGTGTGGGTCCCATGCCCGAAAGTGTGGAGGTTGGCATTGGCGACGACTGCGCCGTGCTGAATCTTGGGGCCGGGCGCCTTCTGGTCACGACCGACGCTCTGGTGGAAGGGGTTCACTTTCCCGATGGCATTGAGGATTGGGGCCTGCTTGGGTATCGATGTGCAGCGGCCACCCTGTCGGATATTGCTTCCATGGCCGGGATCCCCAGGTGGCTTGTGATTACGCTGGCCAGCCCGCACTTGGATTCCGGACGGGTTCAGGAATTGTATGCCGGCATGACGCAGGCCTGTTTGCCCTGGGGCTGCGTCATCGTGGGAGGCGACACCTGCCGTTCGCCAGGACCGATTATGGTCAATGTCACGGGTTTGGGAACGCTGGGGCCCGGGGTGCAACGGCCGTTGCTGCGGTGCAATGCCAAGCCCGGAGACTGGGTAGCCGTGACCGGCACCCTGGGGGACGCTGCGGCCGGATTGGCTGTGCTGCAGGGGCGCTTGAAGGCTGCGGAAAAGACGCAAGATTGGCTGGTCAGTCGATTTTGGAAACCGCAGGCTCGGGTCTCGCATGGGGTTGAACTGGGGCGCTGGCCCGGCATTCATGCCATGATGGATATCTCCGACGGGCTGGGCCGGGACCTCTCTCATATCTGCCAGGACTCGGGGGTAGGGGCGCTGCTGAATACCGATACTCTTCCGATCTCCGAAGCCTTGCGAAGCCTTACGCAGGTGCAGCCGGCACAGGTTTTGGACTGGGTTCTGGCGGGCGGAGAGGACTACGAACTGCTGGTCACGGGAACCCCCGAGGCTATCACCTCTGCCTCTAAGGGACTTAATGAACTGGGGTTGGCCCCGCTTACGGTGGTGGGGCATATGGTTTCCGGATGTGGCGTGCGGGATTTGCAGGGACGAGATCTCTCTGGGTGTGGCTTCGAACACAGCGTCTGATTCATCACGTTCAATTTCCTTCGAACCCTGCGTGACGCAGTGCGCTAAATGCGTTATGATGCGTGCAAATCGGGAGGGAGTGGCCATGCGTACATCAAGCATTTTGGTCTGTCTGGTGGTCCTTGGGTGCAGCGGCGGAGTGGGAACCGTAGAGAAAGTCACGTTCGATGTGACCGGTGAATTGCCAGACAATAGCGATCTGGCCGATGGTTCCGCAGGGACCGACGGCGTCGAAGCCAAAGACCTTCCTGCCCCGAATGATCTTGAGGACGTGTACGAACTGGCGGACCTGCCTGACACACTGCCCGGCGACGCCGATGCCCAGCCGTGCGACGGATGTGGCGACGTGGACGTAACCGCTCACTGCCTGTTGCACGAGGACTGCCCCATGGGGTTTGCGTGCGACCCGGAAGCCATGGGTGAACAGGGAGATGGGTGTGTGCCCGCCAACGAGTGCCAGGTGGATTCCGACTGCCCTGAAGGCGAGTCTTGCGAACTGCAGACCAACTGGCTGGAGTGTCGACCTGCCTTCACCGGATGTTCTTCCGACGACTCGTGTCCCTACGGGTTTGTCTGTGTGGTGCCCGAGGAGGGTACCGGGGCGTGTGTTCCCGCCAACGAATGTACGGCCCAGCAGCCTTGCGCCGAGGACTTCGTCTGATCTGTGGGAACCCAGTTCAACACCTGTACCCTGCTTCCCGACGACTGCGCCGGGGATTCGGATTGCCCCTTTGGCCAGATTTGCCAGGCCAAGGTCAGCGGACGCATGGTCTGCGTGGATGGAAACCCCTGCAACGACGATACCGATTGTCCCCCCGAGAACGCCTGTGCCCCCGGCCAGCACTCGCTGGAGCGCCAGTTGAAACCCAGCGAGTGTGCTGTGGATTCGGACTGCGCCTATGGCTCGTTATGTGTGCCGACTCCGCTCAATCGCCTGATTTGCCTGCCTGGCAACCAGTGTTCCGAAGACGCCGAGTGTCCCCTGGATTGGAGCTGTGTGCAGGGAGTTCAAGTCAACGTCTGCCAGGCCCCCGTCAATCAATGTGAAGCCAACTTGGACTGCGGCTGGGGCTTTGCCTGCGTTACTCGTCCCTAGGGCTGGAAGGTGTGTGAAGCTGCCGGGGAATGTGCCACCGATGCCGACTGCACCCAGCAGCAGGTGTGTGTGGATGGGCCGAACTGGCGCATCTGCCAGACCCCCGTGGATGCGTGCCTGGTTCACGGCGACTGCGCCTTCAACTACCGCTGCAACACCAACCCATTCCCCAATGTCTGCGAATATGCCAGCAAATGTGCAACCAAGTCCGACTGCCAGTGGTACCAGACCTGCAAGCAAGTCGAAAACTGGAAAGAGTGCAAGACCGGCGCCAATGTCTGCTTCTCGGACGGC
>CAYTWV010000050.1:0-12956 GCA_964442235.1 uncultured Myxococcales bacterium
AGAGGGGTATCAAGCTTCCAGGCTGGACTGAGATGCCAGCGAAGACTTATCGAGTTGAGGGGATGACGTGCGCCAGTTGTGTGCGGCGCGTCGAGAAGACCTTGTCAGGTGTGCCGGGGGTGAGTCAGGTCTGCGTGAACCTGGCCACTGAAGAGGTCTCTTTGGTGAGTGATGCGGTGCCCCTCCAGAGTCTGGAACAGGCGCTGGAATCCCGAGGGTACCGTCTGGTAGTCGAGGCCCCAAAGACCCAGGACGAGACCGATTATGCTCTGGCCAAAGTGGTATTTGCCTGGGTTCTAACGCTGCCGCTAATGGCGGGCATGATTTGGGGGCATGGCCTGGCGTGGCCCATCCAGGCGGTCTTGAGTGCCTTGGTTGCCTTTGGGGCCGGGTACTCGTTTTTCCTGCATGCGGGCCGTCAGGCATGGCACGGCGAAACCAGCATGGACACGCTGATTGCGCTGGGCGCAGCCGTGAGTTGGTCGTTTGGGTTGCATGAGGGACTTATCGGAAATCCTCATCCGCCCTTCGAGACGGCAGCGGCGTTGGTGGCCTTTTTGCTGGTGGGCAAGTACCTGGAGGCCAAGGCAAAACACCGAGCCACGGATGCCTTGCAATCCTTGCTTAAACTGGCTCCCACCATGGCGTTTCGGCTGGATGCTCAGGGGAACGAAGAGGAGGTTCCGACGGCTTTGCTGGTTCCCGGGGACCGAATTCGAATGAAACCGGGAAGTGCCATTCCCGTGGATGGTTTGGTGGTGGCGGGGCAGGCTGACGTAGAAGAGGCTCTTTTGACCGGAGAGCCTTTGCCAGCGGCTCGTGGGGTGGGCGACTTGGTGATCGCCGGTGCGGTGGTTCACGGGGGCGTGTTGGAAATTCGGGTGGATTCTGTGGGGCGGCAGACCTGGTTGGCCCGTTTGGCCAGGCAGGTAGCCGATGCGCAGGGCTCCCGAGCGCCGGTGCAGGAGTTGGCGGACCGGATTTCGGCTGTGTTTGTGCCCGGGATTCTGATTCTGGCGGCGATCACGCTGGGCGTCTGGTGGGCCGTGACCGGGGAACTGTCGCTGGCATGGCGGCCTGCGGTGACGTTGCTGGTGATTGCGTGCCCGTGTGCATTGGGGCTGGCTACACCCGTGGCTATGGCCGCTTCGCTTGGTACCGCTGCCCGGCACGGGTTGCTTGTACGAGAGTCCGCTGCGCTGGAACGTTTGGCCCGGGTGACCGATCTGGCGTTTGACAAGACCGGGACTCTAACCCAAGGCAAACCTTCGGTCAGTCAGGTGCTTCCGCTTGTGCCGATGGAAGCGTCGGAGTTGCTTCGTCTGGCCGCTGCGCTGGAGCGAGGCTCGGAGCACCCCATCGCCAAAGGGATCCTGGATGCTGCGGGAACGACTCTGCTGCCCGATGTGGGGGCCTTTTGCAGCTATCCAGGTGGTGGGGTCACCGGCACCGTTGACGGTCGTGAACTGAGGTTGGGCAGTGCGCCGTTCTTGGGGCTGGAGTTCCCGCCAGTGCCGGACTTTGCCACGGCCGTGGGGTTGGCGCAGCAGGGGCGTTTGTTGGGCGTGTTTGTGTTGACGGACACCGTTCGAGTGGAGACGCCGGCCACACTGCAGGCCTTGCGAGCCATGGGACTGAGACTGCACCTGCTAAGTGGCGACCGCCAACCGGCAGTTCAGCATGCTGCGCTGCAGTTGGGCATTCAGCAAGCCCAAGGCGGATGTTCGCCCCAGGAGAAACAGCAATACATTCAGGCACTTCAGGCCAAGGGCGCCGTGGTGGCTTTTGTTGGCGACGGGGTGAATGATGCACCGGCGCTGGCGCAGGCCGATGCGGGGATTTCTTTGCCGGGGCTGGAGGCAGCTCAGGCTGCGGCGTCGATGAATATGCTGCGAGGGGGATTGGCGCCGCTGCTGACCGTGCTGGATCTTGCCCGTCGAACCCGAAGTGTGGTGCGACAGAATCTGGCGTGGGCCTTTGGATACAATCTGGTGCTGGTCCCCTTAGCAGCCCTGAATCTGCTGGATTCCGTGGGCGGCCCCATGCTTGCGGGCGCTGCCATGGGAATGAGCTCGCTGACTGTCGTGCTGAACGCCCTGAGGCTGCGGCGGGTACGTCGGGACTATTGAGGGACGGCAAGAGTCAAACGCAGTGCAATGTCTCTCTTGAATGGTGGAACCACAATCACCACCGAGCCTTGCGATGACTGAAGGGTCAAGGGCGATTCCAGTGGGGCGCCCCACGGGTCTATCCATTGAGCTTGCCAGGGGCCGTCGCTTCCCACGGGCAGGGTCGCTTGCACTCCCGTCACGGAATCGTCGTTGAGCGGCTGGAAATACTGGTTTTGTGAGTTCTTGATCCAGACCAGGATGTCCTTTTGGCCCACCTGTGCCAGCAGGTCCACCGGTGAGGAACCCGACGTGATCTTCTGCTGAACGGTCTGCCACTGCTGAGCGGCAAAGTCCACACCTTGGGTCCAGGTCTTTATGGGGGCGAAGTGGGAGTAGAGCCCGTTGGGATGAACCACACTGTCCCACCACCATCCCATGCCGGTGCCCCATGCTCCGGCCGCAATGGGAATCCAGAGGTAGTCGTGGTGGCCCACAAACGATGGGTCGCTGGCCAGCGTTTCGTTGGGTCCCGAGAAGTTTACCCACACCTCACCGACCAGAACCGGTTTCAGGAAGACTTGATTCTGCGCTATTTGTTTGGGGAGCTGTTTGGCGAACTCGATGGTGAAGCCCTCTCGGCCATAAATGTGGAATTGGACCAGATCGATGTCCGGCAACGAGAAGATGGCCTGGTCAATGCCAAGCAACGCACCCAGCGAGGCGGTGCTGCTGGTGACCAGATGGCCGTACGGGTCCAACTCTTTAAGCCAGGCGGCCATCTCGGCATGCCATGGGCCCAGCACGTCAGGGTCTTTCTGCTCTGTAAGGTCCACCTCATTAAAGAGTTCCCACGCCAGCAAGTTCCGGGAGTAGCCCCAGCGTGCGACAATGTACCGAAGGCGCTGTTTCAGCAGTTCTCTGGCCTGGGTGTCGGTGAAGAACTCCTGCGGCGTGTCCAGAAATCCCCCGGCTTGCCGGTTGTAGGGATTGGTCGCCCATTCTGAATTGGATGTCAGCGAGAAGAGTCCGTGATTCAGCACACACAGCATCAGCATCAGGCCGTTCTCTTCGGCCAGGCTTATCACTCGATCCAGTTGCCAGGCCCGTTCCAGCCCCGAGGAATAGTCCCCCAGCCTGGAACACGACGGGACGGTGCATGAGCCGTCCCAGGTCTCGATGGAAAAGCCCCACGAAGCCATCCAGAGTCTTGCGTAGTTGGCCCCGTGGGTCGCCATCTGGGAAAACCACTCTTCGTAAGCCCCGGTCCCTCGACCGTCGGCCCATCCCACATTCTGGCCAATGGCCAGGAAGGGTGTTTTGTCGTCAAAAGCCAGGTGGCGCGGGGCGGTTCCCGTCACGCCGGGGTCGGCTCGGCGCAAAAACCCGTGGGAGGATGCATCGGCCGGGCCCACCATCAGGTCCATCCAGTCACTGCAGCGGGTGGAACCAGGCAAGGAAGCCAACAGCAGGAAACGCCATGGGCCTTCTTGCGTGGGCGTGAAGCGCAGTCGCCATCCAGCGGGACCTTTGGCGGTCAACGTTTCGCCGGAGTCGTCGGCGACCCGGTCGAAGTCCTGAAACCAGAAGGCGTCCACCGGGACCTGTTTTCCCGACGGAGATTCAAACAGCGCCCACATGCGGATCTGACCGGGATCAAAGGGGTTTTCGTGTTGAAGGTCCTCGGATATCACGGCCTCAAAGCGGCCCCATTTTCCCACGGAAGCGGGATGTTCTATCTGCACCAACGAGGTGTCGCCGTCGCAGGCAGCTTCAGCGGAGTAGGCGTCGGACCCGGAGTCCAACTCGGCCAAAGCCCCGTCCTGCGTCCGTTGGTCGGATGGGATTTGGTCCGATGGAGCCAAGTCGTTTGCCGTGTCGTGCTGCAGATCCGTTTGAACCTGGTCGACGGCGGTGGTGGTGTCTGCCGTGTCGGCGATGGCCACGTCCTGTGCGGAGGTGCTTTTTGTGCTGCACGAAGAGGCGCCTGCCGCTGTCCCTAGCACGAACACAAGTTGGATTGCCGTTGTTACGATCCTGGTCCGCATGAACACCCCCGCGTCAGAGAGCCAAGTGTAACGCGGTTGGCCCGGCGACTCCAGAGGTTGGGTTACGGTGCGGTCGGCTCTTTCCAATCGGGGTCTTTGACCCAGGGGTTGCCTCGGTAGCGGACGTAAAAGTCTTCGACCTTCTTGCGGGCCCAAGGGGTTCGCCGCAGGAATTTCAGGGTCGAGGAGATGGACGGGTCATTGGTGAAACAGCGGATGTCGATGAAACTGGCCAGCCTTTCGAAGCCATGATGTTGCACCAGGCGAGTCACAATGGTCTCGAGTGTGATTCCGTGCAGCGGGTCTTTGCGAGGCGTGTCGGTCAATAGCGGCTCCCTTGTTCAGATGGCGGCCCGGCCGCGCTCGAACGTAGCGTTTCGTGCCCCACCATGCCCCGATTCCGCGATCATCTCAACAGATAAGAGAGCGCAGGGGCGCTGGCGGGGGCGCTGCGATTCAAGAAGGGAGTAGAGGCCCGGCCTTGGCTCGTCTTCTTGACAATGGCTACTCATTCCATCATGGATTTCTTGCTAGGTCATGCGACCTTTGGAGGCCACATGGGACGGATTGGGACGAACCCCTCGTTATTGGTGCTGATTGGGGCGTGTTGGAGTTTGGGCGGATGTGGAACGGAATCGGCCACGTCGAGCGACGTTGGAAGTGACGCCCGCCAGCCGGACGCCGCCGATTTGGGTGGGGAAATGGTCCCGACGGACGTAGCGGACCTTACCCCTGTCCTCCCGGAACTGGTGTACGCGGCTCTGGCCGATTCCCACGTTTTGACGGCGGGAGCCTTGCGTCTGGAGATTCGCCGAGAGGATGGCACGTTCGAGCTGTTTCGGGGCGAGACCAGCGTGCTGAAGTCTGGTGCGCCGGCTTCGGGCGAGTTTGCCCCCATTGCGGTGGGGGAGGGAGAGGCCATTCTAGCGGCTTCCTACGTGGCTGATGGGCAGGTTCAGGCCGATGGTTCCGTGGTTTTCCCATTGTCCCAGTCGCAGATGGGGCCGGTCATGGGAACCTTGGCCGTGGCCTCGATGGGCGAACAGGTCCTTCGCCTGACCGTTGCAGGCCCGCAGACGCCGTCGGGGTGCGGTTTTTCGTTCTCGATTCCTTCGGCGGGGCACTGGTATGGGCAGGGAGAATTAACTCGAGAGCGCAACCTTAGAGAGAATCAGTTCCACGAAACATCGCAGTTTTTCCCATTGGATTCGGGAAGTTACGAGCGTCCGGTTTTGACCAGTGACGAGGGGACAAACGTGGTCTCGCCCATGTGGCTGACGCAGTCCGGGGTTGTGGTGTTTGTGGATGCGTACAGTTTCTTGAACGTGTCGTTCAACCGAGACACCAACGGGCTTTTTAAGCTGCACCTGATTCCCCGGGAAGGGGAGCCCAGTCTTTCGGTCGACCTTCTGGTAGCCGACAACACCGTAAATGCCTATCGCCGCTGGGTGGCGTTTCCCTTCCAGGTGCGTCCGGACCTGCCCGTGGGAAGCCGTCCCGCCGACGAGCTGTTCACCCAACCCATCTGGACAACCTGGGCACACTACAAGTCCAAGATAGACCAGCAGAAAGTCACGGAGTTTGCCCAGCAAATCTCTGACCGTGGTTTCCAGGCCTCTTATGTCGAGATCGACGACAAGTGGACGCCGACGTATGGCGACCAGATTTTCGACACGGTCCGATTCCCAGAGCCGAAGCAGATGGTGGACGCCATTCATCAGCTTGGGTTCAGGGTTTCGGCCTGGGTGCCACCATTCGTCAATGGGGATGCCGATGCCTGGGACGCGGGAATTGAAGCCAAGGCGTTTGTGGCTTCAAGCGATCCCGAGGTCGAGTATCCACCCAAGGTCGGTTGGTGGAATTCACTGGGCCTGCCCATCGCAGCCGTGATCGATTTCAGTCGTGCGGAAGGTCGGGACTGGTGGGGAGAGCAAGTGGATCAGGCCGCACAGCTTTATGACCTGGATGGGTTCAAGTTTGATGCGGGGGAGACCCAGTTCCTGCCCAAACCCGCTGCCTGGGGTGAGGGCATCTACGAGAACGCCTACCCAGACTATTATGCAAAATGGGCCATGGACCATTTGGGGGTCGAGGTGCGGGCTGCCTGGTTTGCGCAGCACCTTCCCATTTCGGTGCGCCAGTTCGACAAAGAGAGCAGTTGGGGGTTGGACAACGGGTTGGCGTCGGTGCTGACCCAGGCCTTGGCCATGGGGCTTATCGGCTATCCTTTTGTGCTGCCTGACATGGTTGGCGGCAACGAATATGAGTTTCAGGCCGACGAAGAGCTGTTCATCCGCTGGATGGAGTTGAACACGTGGCTTCCCATGGTCCAGTTCTCGCTGCTTCCGTGGAGAGAGAGTTTTGATGCCTCGGTCAGCGAATTGACGTTGGCCTACATGGAGTTCAGAAAGTCGCTCAACGAGTATCTGTTGGAGTTGGCAGACGAAGCGGGGGCCACGCAGCTTCCCATAGCTCGCCCGCTGTTTTTTGAGTTTCCCGAGGATCCCTCGTGTTATGCCGTGGGGGATCAGTTCATGTTGGGAAGTCGGTACATGATTGCTCCGGGCCTGGCCCAAGGAGCGACGGCCCGCAACATCTACCTGCCGTCGGGTTCGTGGCAGGAGGTGAAGATGCCCTCGGGCGAAGCTGGGGAAACCTTGCAAGGGCCCACCGTGCTGACCGATTGGCCCGCCCCGCTGGAGTCCATCCCGGTCTTTAAGAGGCTGTGACCCTGGGGGCGGACCTGCGGTTTCCTGACGCTGCACGTCCCCGGCTTCGGCTGGCAACTACCCAAGGGCTTTGGAACATCGTATCGTAGCCCAGTCTGTCCAGGAGGTGTTTTTATGGACCTGAATTCTCGGGTGAAGCCATCACGTTGGTTGCTGGCGTTGGGGCTGCTGGTGGCTGGATGCTCGTCTTCGGGAGGTGTGGAGCAGGCCGATATCCCGGACGGGGCGGTGGGCGAACTGGACCAGATTGGCGTGGTGGACGGGGTCTTGCCAGACCAGAAGGATTTGGGTTCCCCGGACGACTTGGCTGATGGGCGCTGGGTTCCGGACGGGAAGGTGGACGGCCTGAACGAAGTTGGGGGCGACGGCCTTCTGTCTGACTCTGGGTCGGGGGATCAACAGCAGACCGAGATCGACGAGTCGGATGTGAAGCCGGCCGCATATGACAAGCCCTGTGTCGAGGACAATTCGGAGTCCGCAGTTACGGCCCGGGACGGCTTCATCGAGGTGTGTGCGACGCCGGATTTGTATCCACAGGCTATGTGCGGGGACGGTTCCGGGTACAAGTTCAGCTACCGGCCTGCCCAGCAAGAGTCCAAGGGACTGCTTCTCTATTTCAAAGGGGGCGGATCCTGCAGTGACTATATCACCTGCTGGGGAGTTGACGGCCTGGGCGGTGCAGGGCGTCGGGTCTCGACGCTGAGTAATGCGGAGATGACCGCACCCGGAGTGCTGCCCTCGTTGGGCAAAACGTTGGGCATCTTCTATCGGGTCGAGGCTACCAACCCTTTGCGCGACTATGACCAGGTGTACATCGCCTATTGCACCGGGGATGTGGGAATGAAGAACGTCGAGCAGGTGCTGGTGAAGCCGGCCGAAGCTGATCCCGAAGCCCCCGAGAGCATCAAGACCTACTTCCATGGCCAGTACAACATCCAGTTTGCTCTGCAGCAGGCGGTGGAACTGTTCCCCACTCCCAAGCGCATCGTGATCTTCGGCTCCAGCGCGGGTGCCCATGCATCCATGAGTGCGGTACCCCAAGTGGTCCAGCTTTGGTCCGATCCAACCACTCCCATCGGTTACTACAGCGAAGGCGGGGTCGGGGTGGGAGCAGCCTTTCTGAATCAGAGTACCGAGGGCACAATCGGCTCCTTCACAGGTGCCAATGGCTCACGCCTGGTTCGGTTTGCCCAATTCAGCTTCATCAGCGACGAAACACAACGCAGTTTCGCCCCTCTGGAATTCCAGCAGGAAGCGGCATTCCAAGCCGAGTTGAAAAAGCTGTTCGAGGCCAGGGCCAACCAGTTCCCGCTGAACTATCGGTACTTTGCCATTCCTGGCACCTGCCATACGTTGGCCTACAATCCAGGGATCTTTCAGCAGTTCACCAAGGAATCGGGCGCTTGGAAGCCCGTTTCCCCGGCCGTGAAACCCAACCCCGACTTGAATGTGGGGGATGTCAATCTGGTAACGTGGCTGACGGCGCTTGTGGAGACCGATGGTTGGCCGCAAGGGGCTCTAAACGTGGCGGGCGATTGGCTGACAATCAGTGGCGTCTGTCCGGTCCCCGGTGGGTAGGACGGTCCAGCGGCCAGGCGTGGGGCGCCCATCATCCACCGTGCCCTCACCCTGCCCTCTCCCGTCGGGAGAGGGGATTATTCCGTTGCGGCCTTCAGGCGCTTGAGCACGATGGCGATGGCCAGGGCGGAAAACAACATGGCGCCCACAAGCAGGGCGAAGAACTGCCACAATTCCCACGACTTATAGATGCCGCCAATCTGGCCGGCCAGGAAGTTGCCGATGCCCGTGGCGCAGAGCCATCCGCCTTGCATCAGACCCTTGTAGCGTGGCGGAGCGACCTTGCTGACAAACGACAGGCCCATGGGTGACAGGAACAATTCGGCCACCGTCAAGGTCAGGTAGGTAGAGATCAGCCAGTACGGCGAGACCAGCACCGGCGAAGGATTCCCACCCAGCGAACTGGCAGGCGGCAGGCCCATAGAAGCCAGCATCATCAACCCGAAGGCCGCGGCCGTGATCAACATGCCGATGCCAATTTTCCCCGGAGAACTGGGCTCTTGTTTTCGAGCGTTCAGCCAGGCGAAAACTCCCAAAACCAGCGGTGTCAGGAAAACGATGAACAGCGGATTGAACGACTGGAACAGCTCGGGATCAAAGATGTTCTCCCCGGGCAAGGTCATGTACTTCCAGATCGAGATGGCAGCACCCACGGCCGCCACACCGCCGGCAATCAGGCGTAGATTGGTGGATACACTCTTCCGCAGCATGAAGATCACGCCACCGACGACCGAGGCCATGGCCAGAATGGCGACCAGATCAAACAACATCCCGGTGCCGCGGCCCGTGTTCAACTGGGTGTAGTTCTTGGCAAACAACGAGAGCGCCGCTCCGTTTTGCTGGAAGGCCATCCAGAAGAAGATGACGATGCCAAACACAATCAGCAACGCAGTAATTCGCTGCTTTTCCTGCTTGGGGGTCAGTTGAACCGCATCTTTCTGCAGCGCCTGGGAAGCCTTGGTGGTCCGCACGTCGGCTTCGGCGTAGTACTTGCGGAACAGCGTGAACACCAGCAGCGATGCGAACTGCCCCACCGCCGAGATGGCGAAGGCAGCGTTGTACCCCTCGGCCACGGTCATGCCCAGGTCTTTGGTCAGGTAGTTCTTGATGCCCGAGGCCGCAAACGGAGCAAAAAAGGCCCCGATGTTGATGCCCATGTAATAAATGTTGAACGCCGCGTCACGAAGGTGGCTGCGCTCGGCACTGTCATACAGGTTGCCCACAATCACGACCAGATTGCCCTTGAACAAGCCTGTCCCCAGGGCGATGACCCCCAGGGCCACCCAGAACATCAGTAGCGAATCCGTGGGAATCGAGAGCAGGACGTATCCCACCATCATGGTCACGATGCCTACCAGAACGGTCTTGCCGTAACCCAGGACGGACTGGGCAATGAGGCCGCCCAACACCGGCAGAATGTAAAGCGTTCCCATAAATATCCCATAGACATTCATGGCTTGCTGTTCATCCCAGCCAAAGTTTTCCATCATGTAGTAGACAAAAACTGACAGCATGGTGTAGAAGCCGAACCTCTCCCCCATATTCGAGAAGAAGAGGACGGCCAGTCCCTTGGGTTGCCCTTTCAGCATGTTCACGCCTCCCTGCTTCGTGCCACCGCATTGCGCTGGGCCCCCGACCTCTCCACCCGAAGTGGCCTGTGGTGCCGCGCGCGAAGAGACGACCCTAACGAAACGAGGCAAACATCGCAATGGGGCAATGCAGAGATACGCTGCCCCGGTCCCGAGCAGAGGGGGTTAGGGTTTGCAGTTGCCGGGGCGGTGCCTTATCGTAGGACCCGCTGGTTCGCTGCGTGTGGAGGAAGGCATGTTGGTACGTTGGAGTCTGGTGCTGGGCTTGGCGCTTGCGGTCGTGAATTGCGGAAGCTCGGACAAGGGCTCGGGGGACGTGGATGTTACGGGCGATGGTCAGACGATAACCGACGGGACATCCGAGGTGTCGGGCGATGTTTCCGTGGACATCAAAGACGATCATGCGACTGCCGATGTGGTGTCAGATTCCATGACCGAGGTCCAGGACGGCATGGGCGAAGTGGCCGACACCGTGGTGGGACCCACACCCCTGCCCGTGGAACCCCCAGCCTTGTCCCCCGACAAGGTCTTGAGTGACGGGGCCTTTGTGCAGGAGTTCAACCACACGTGGAACGAGATGGAGCCCGAAGTCGGCGAGTTAGTGGCCTTGGTAGAGCCTCCGCTGACCTATCAGGATTGGGACAATCCCACCCTGGTTGCACCCAATGGTCTGCTGCTGCGTGACGATAGCGGAGTGCTGGCAGCGGCGGCTCTTCCCGACGGCGATCCTGGGCCTTTGGTGGCCGCGGCTTCCAATCAAAACGGCGTCTATGTGGCGACCAAGACGGAAATTTACCGCGTGGCCTCCGACGGCACTCACACCCTGGTGGGGTCGCTGCCCGAGGGGAGCGAACTGGTTCGGTTGACGGCAGAGACCGAAAGGCTGCACGTTCTGGCCAGCAACTACTGGGGAGTCGTGGGCTTGGATTCGATGGCGAAGGTCGAACAAACGCTGGTTCCGGCAGCAATTGCCCGTGTTGCCAATGGCTATTATGTGGCGACTTCGGAAGCCCTTGTGGGTCTTGCCGGGACGGAACTGTCGTCGTTGAGTGTGGTTTGGACCGTGCCCCTGAACGTGGGAACCCCCGTGGCCGTGCTGCTGGACCGGAAGCTGCCCCAGGAGTTGGCTTTGGTCGTGGTGGGAAGCCAGGGGCTGGCTGGATTCACGATGGAGCTGGCCCAGGATCCGGTGCCGGCCGAAGTTCCGCTTTTTGCCCAGGGGCGCGTGCCGCTGGCGAATGCGGTAGCGGCGGTGCCCATGGGCGACGGTGGGTTCGCAGTGGCGGCGCAAGGCGGTGTGTACCGTACCAGCCGCAAAGAGGGGCTTGACGAGTACAGGGTATATGTCGCTGACCGTTGGATGCCAGCCGGAGACGTCCGGGATGTTCTGGCCCCGACGTATGCCCAGGGACCGCTCTATTTTGCCACTTCGGGAGGTCTTGGCTACGTCACTCGAGAGAGTTGGACGGTGAAGCAGAAGATGGACCCCATGGTGGAGCGCATTGTGTTGCGGCACGATCGAGATGGGGCTGTGGCCGACTCCAGGCTGATGGTTCCGGGGGATCTTTCGACCAACATTCCGTGGGACAGCGACAACGATGGCGGCTGGTCCTGCTACTGGGTGGTTGGCGAGTGTATGCGCTACAAAGTCACCGGAGACCCTGCTGCCAAGGCCCATTTTGACAAATCGCTGGACCGCATGTTGAGTTTGCGGACGCTAACGGGCACCGAGTACTTCCTGGCTCGGGCCGTGATTCGAATCGACGGCTGTTTGCTGGACGATTGCGACGATCCCGACGATGGCGAGTGGTACAAGTCTCCCGATGAAGAGTGGTGGGTAAAAGCAAATACAAGCAATGATGAAGTAACTTCGCATATGTTCATGATGGGTATGGCATATGACCTTTGCGCCGATGAAGCCCAGAAGCAAGCCATTGTGGCCCACATTGACGGCATTGTGGGTGGCTTGGTGGACAATGGATACCGCCTGGTGGACCCGCAAGACGGTGAACCCACCAGTTATGGGCAGTTTGATCCCCAATACGTGAACTGGTGGGTCGAGGGCAAATGGGGCGATGGGGCCCGGCGTTCGGCGCAGATCCTGGCCGCATTGAATCTGGCGCATTATCTGACCGGGAAGCAGAAGTACCTGGATGCCAAGGCCTTTTTGATGGGCGAACACCAGTACGACGACAACGTTGATCATGTGGGCGACGCAACGTTGTACCCCTTTTGTGCAGGTAGTGGGGACTGTGATGAGTTAGGGGCCCAGGCATTCTATGTCCTGATTCGTTACGAACCGGACCCTGTGCTGCGGGCCAGGTGGTTGGCCGCATGGAACAAGCTGTACGGAAGTCTTCGGACTCAGCAGGACGCGTTGTGGGATCTTTCGCACGCCTTCATGGGTGGGCCCGACGTGGATTTGTCCAGGGTGATGCGCTGGTTCCAGAACTACCCCACGGACCTGATCCGCTTCATCATGCATGGCCAAGGCAGGCAGGACACGGTGCCAGCACCGGCCTACTATCTGACCAAAGACAAGAATGCAGCCTTTGTCATGCGCAGTGACGGGCTTATCTTCCCCGGTGACGAACGCCCCAACGATCGCCACAACACGAACCAGTTTGTCCTGAACGGGGGCTGGGGACCCAATGTGGAGATGGACAGCGCCGACGTCCTGTTCGCATATTGGATGGGGCGGTACTACGGGTTCATCAAGGAGTAACGGATTCCATGAACAGTCAGTTGTCGTCAGAGCAGGCAAACGGGGCCGAAAACCCCGTGGCGTTGCGCTGTGTGGATTTGGTGAAGCGATTTCCCGATGTCTTGGCTGTGGACAAGCTGAATCTGGAGGTTCAGCGGGGCGAATGTTTTGGCCTTCTGGGGCCCAACGGTGCGGGGAAG
>CAYTWV010000050.1:12966-14361 GCA_964442235.1 uncultured Myxococcales bacterium
GGCCGGCCACTTCCGCACTCCCATCGGCAAGGGATTGGAGATCATCGAAGGGCTAAGTCCTGCCGACGGTGGGGATGTAGAGGTATTGGGCCAACGGTGGGGCCGAGGGAATGACAGGGCGCTGCGTGAGCGCCTGGGAGTGCAACTTCAGGTCACTCAGTTGGCCGACAAACTGACGGTTGAAGAGACCATACGCATGTTCCGAAGTTTCTATCGCCAGGGACGAACCGTGGATGATGTCATCGCCATGGTGGGCCTCGAGGAGAAGCGCAAAGGGCGAGTGGGCAAACTTTCGGGCGGCCAGGCACAGCGTCTGGCGCTTGCATGTGCGTTGGTTTCCAATCCCGAAATCCTGTTTCTTGACGAACCCACCACCGGGTTGGATCCACAAGCCCGGCGTGCAATCTGGGATGTCGTGTCGGCCTTCAAGGCCCAGGGTGGGACCGTGGTCCTGACGACCCACTACATGGAAGAGGCAGCGGTGTTGTGTGACCGAGTGGCGGTCATGGACCACGGAACTTTGATTGCGTTGGATACGCCGGCTCGGCTGATTGAATCGCTGGGCGGCGACCAGGTAGTGGAATTCCGTGCTTCGGGCTCGTTGTCCAAAGAAGAGTTGGGGCGCCTGACGGGCGTTCGAACGGTTTCCAAGTCCGAAGAGATGTGGATGATTGCCGTGGAGCAGGCCGCCATCGCCGTGCCCGAACTGCTTCGATATTTGCAGACTCTGGGTTTGAAGCTGGAGTTGTTGACCACCCGGCAAGCGACCTTGGAAGATGTCTTCCTTAGACTGACCGGCCGGAGGCTGCGAGATGAATAGAAACCACCCTCTGGCACAGCTTACGTTGGCCCGCCTTAGAGAGTTCATTCGTGAACCCGAAGCCGTCTTCTGGGTCTTCGTTTTCCCCGTGCTGATGGCCCTGGGACTGGGCATTGCCTTTCGAAACAACCCGGCTCAGACCTACCGAATTGTGGTGGAACAGAGCGCAAATCGAAGCCAGGAGTTGGCCGACGCCCTGGCTACCAGCCCCGAACTGCAGGTGACGTCACTTCCCGCTGATCAGGCAGCATTGCGTCTGGCCGCGGGTAAAGTGGACGCTGTGGTGACCACGGCTGACTCGGAAAGTTGGGTCGTTCGGCGAGACCCGGCCCGCCCCGAATCGCAGACGGCCACGTTGCTGGTCGAAAACGCCATCCAGAGGTTCCAGGGCCGTACCGACGTGGCAACCATCCGTGCCGAAGATGTCACCGAACGGGGGGCCAGGTATATCGACTTCCTGATTCCGGGGCTGATTGGCTTGAATCTCATGGGATCAAGTATGTGGGGCATTGGCTATGCCGTGGTCCACGCCAGAGTGAAGAAGCTGCTGAAACGGTTGGCGGCCACTCCCATGC
>CAYTWV010000051.1:0-12831 GCA_964442235.1 uncultured Myxococcales bacterium
GACTTTTCGCTCCAGATTGTTGATGGGAACCGGGAAATACCATTCACCGGAAGAGATGGCCCGGGCCATCGAGGCTTCGGGCAGTGAACTGGTGACGGTTGCCGTGCGGCGAGTGGATTTGACCGCACTTCATGACCCGCTGATGGAAGCGCTGGACTGGAAAAAGTACGCCCTGTTGCCCAACACATCGGGGGCCAGAACGGCCGCCGAGGCAGTTCGCATCGCCCATCTGGCCCGTGCTGCCACGGGAACCAACTGGGTGAAGCTTGAAGTCACCCCCGAGCCCCGAAATCTGCTGCCTGACCCCGTTGGCACCCTTGAGGCCGCCAGAGAACTGGTCCGGGAAGGATTTGTGGTACTGCCGTACATGCCGGCCGACCCCATTCTGGCCAGGTATCTGGAGGAAGCCGGCTGTGCGACGCTGATGCCGCTGGGGGCCCCTATTGGCACCAAGAAAGGTGTCCGGACCCGGGATGCCATCGAGATGATCATCAAGGGTGCAAGTGTGCCCGTGGTGGTGGATGCCGGCCTGGGTGCCCCCTCCCATGCCGCCGAGGCGCTGGAGATGGGCGCCGATGCGGTGTTGATCAACACCGCCGTGGCCGCTGCCCGAGACCCCGAAGCGATGGCCAGGGCCTTTGCGCAGGCGGTGGAAGCCGGTAGAACGGCTTGGTTGGCCGGATTGTCGCCCGAGGGTGATCCTGAAGCTTCCAGCCCTCTGTCCGGATTGATAACGCCTCGAAGCTGAGGCAGGAGTTCCTGGATGATTCCCGATTCCCGCCTTCCATTTGCTGCCCACCTGCCCAAAGTGGAACGACTGCTCGGCCTGGTGAATACCCCGTCGCCGTTGCTGGATAACGACTTGGATGAGCCCGGATTGGAGGGGTTTGTCCGGTTGCTTGCGCCCAAATCCGACGACGAGTTGGAGCGAATGGCGCAACGTGCGATGCAGTTGACTCGTCAGCGTTTCGGAAACGTAATCCAACTATATGCACCACTTTATATTAGTAATGTGTGCTGCAATGCATGCACGTATTGTGGTTTCCACGCCGAAAGCGGGGCCAAGCGGGGTGCTCTAAGTGACGACGAGGTTGTCAAAGAGGCCTCGCACCTTAGGGCCCAGGGATTTCGGCATCTGCTTCTGGTAACCGGCGAGGATCGTAAGGGGGTTTCGCCTCAGCGCATGGCCCAGTTGGTGGCACGGTTGAAGCCCGATTTCCCCTCGATCAGCCTGGAAGTCTATCCCATGGAAACCGACGAATATCGCTTGCTGCGAGAGGCCGGTGCCGACGGGGTTACACTCTATCAAGAGACCTATCATCGAGAGCTTTACGCCACATACCATCCCCGAGGACCCAAATCGAACTATGAGTGGCGTTTGGACGCCATCGAGCGGGTGGGGCAGGTGGGCATGCCTCGATTGAACATCGGGGTGTTGTTGGGGCTTTCGCCGTTTCGGGAAGATGCGGTGGTGGTTGCGGCCCATGCGCTCTATCTGCAGAAGCGCTTTTGGACCAGCGTGGTGGCGGTCAGCCTGCCTCGAATGCGGCAGGCCCAGGGCGGCATTTCGCCACCCTATCCCGTCAGCGATCGGGATTTGGTCCAACTGGTCTTGGCGTACCGAATTTTGCTTCCGGACAGTCCCATCGTGTTGTCGACCCGAGAGCCGCCCGAGATTCGAGATCCTCTGGCCCGGCTGGCCATCACGCAGATGAGTGCGGGTTCCAAGACCGAGCCTGGGGGATACGAGATGGCCAAGGAGGGGTACGAGGCGCAATTCCACGTGGAAGACGCCCGCAGTCCGGCAGAAGTGGCCAAGCGGCTGACTGAGATGGGATTGGACCCGGTCTGGAAGGATTGGGAGGGGGTATTGTAAGATGGAACGGATTCAAATCCGAATCACGCTGAATGGCGAACAGAAGGTGGTGGATTCGGGCAGCAAGCTTGGGGCGGTTCTGGCGCAATTTGGGGTCAGTTCGCTGATGGGGCTGGCATGTGAGCGAAATGGGGTGATTCTGGTTTCGGCGATGGCGGCGGAGTGTGTGCTGGAGGATGGCGACGACATTCTTCTGGTGCGCATGGTAGGAGGTGGTTAATGGCTGGCAAATTGCACGGCAGAATGGAGCGGTTGGGGTTGGTGCGGCTGTATCCGGTGATTAGCGGTCCGGAGTGGAGTGCGGGCCGAGGCTACATTGAGACCCTTGAGAAGGTATTGCTGGGCGGGGCCCGGATGGTGCAGTTGCGTGCCAAGGCCATGCCCGATTTGGAACTGTACCAGATTGCTGAAGCGGCTCGTGGTCTGACGGACCGATTTGGTGCCTTGCTGATCATTGACGATCGGGTGGATGTGGCGCTGGCCGTTGGGGCCGACGGCGTGCATCTGGGCCAGCAGGATTTGCCTTTGGCGGTGGCCAGAAAGCTGGCACCGGAGCTGATTCTGGGGGCCTCCAGCCACAATCTGGAAGAGGCACTTCGGGCTCAGAGCGAAGGCGCCAGTTATGTGAATATCGGACCGATTTTCCCAACGGCTACCAAGGGCGGTTTGCCCGATTATCTGGGGCCCGACGCCATTTCGGCCATTGCACCCAAGTTGCGAGTGCCCTTCACGGTGATGGGGGGAATCAAGCTGTCGAATCTGCCACTGGTGATGGCCCATGGAGCCCGCATCGTGGCGGTGGTCACTGCGGTGACCGCTGCGCCGGATCCTTCGGCGGCCGTACGTGAGTTCGAACAGAGAATGGGGGCCTGACCCGGCGGCCCAAAAGGGGGACCATGAAGCGCCTTATGGTGTGTTTGCTTTGGTGTGCCGTGGGGTGTTCCTCGTCGCCACAGGGCGACTTGGTCTCGGGCGACGAGGATGTGACCTGGGGCATAGACCAGGTTGGACCCGTGGGCCCCACCAATTCTCCTCCGGTTCTTCACAAAGTGGGCAACAAAGAGGTGGCCGTGGGCCAGGAGTGGTCGGTCACTCTTGAAGCCGACGACGCCGACGGCGACGTGCTGACCTATTCGGTGTATGGCGATTTGCCCAAAGAGGCCAAGTTCATCAAAGCCGAGGGTCGGCTGGTATGGTCCCCCACGGTGGCGGGCGGCCCCTATTTTGTGACCTTGGTGGTGTCGGACAAGCGGGATTTCGATAGTGAAACCATCGAACTTCGGGCCGTGGGCGAAACCAGCGAACATGCCCCCGAGTTTGAGGCAGTGGGCGACCAGTTCCTGAAGCCTGCAACACCCTACGAGTTGATCGTTCAGGCCTCGGATGTGGATGGCGGGCAACTGGTCTATTCCGTAGTGGGACCCCTGCCCGACGGCGCCTTGTTTGATGCCCTGGCCCGTCGATTCTCTTGGACTCCTTCCAGCGCGGATGCAGGTCTGAAGGCCCGGGTGACGTTCCAGGTCTCCGATGGTGCCCTGACCGACACCCTGGAGGTCCGAATGGTGGTTCAAGGCGGGGACAATGACAACTTGCCTCCTCAATTCGAGCCCATTCCATCTGCCGAGGCATTTGTGGGCCAGAAGCTGCAGTTCGAGGTGTTGGCCACGGACCCCGAAGGCAAAACCGTGACCTACTCGGTGGATTCCCAGACCCTGCCCAAAGGGGCCAAGTTCTCCCCCGAGGCCCGGCTGTTCCAATGGACGCCAGGCAGCGACCAGGTGGGAAAAACTTACAAAGTGAAGTTCCTGGCCTCGGATGGGGAGTGGAGTGTTGACAGTACCTGCTCGATTCTGGTGAAGGGGGCCGCAGGAACGTGCCAGGATGACGAATTCGAACCGAACAACCAGGCCGTCCAGGCAGCGGAGATCCAGTCGGGCAGTTTTGAACTCTCCATTTGTGATACGGCGTTGTCTCCGGTGGATGTGGATTGGTTTGTGCTGGAGCTGGCGGCCGGGGCGAAAATCGAAGTGTTGATCAACTTCGAACACGACCAGGGAGACCTGGACATGGCGCTGTTTGCGGCCAGCGATACCGAATCGCCGGTGGCGTATGAACCTGGCGTGACCGACGAAGAGAAGGTGTTGTATACGGCAAATCAGGGCGGTAGCTATTACCTGGCCGTATTCGGGCTGGGGAACGGGACCTATGCCCAACCTTATGAGATGTCCGTGTCGATCTCGACGGGCACGGCGGCGTGCCAGAATGACGGCAAAGAGCCCAACAACGAAGCGGGGAAAGCCACGGTGTTGTCCGGTGCTTTGTTGCAAGGCGATCCGCTGGGCAATCTGATGATCTGTCCCGGCGATGTGGACTATTTCAAGGTGGCCCTGAAGTGTGGGGATACGTTGTATGCTGCGGCCGATTTTGACGGGACGCAGACCGACTTGGACTTGTCTTTGATTCGGGCGGCGGACGGGGTGCAAGTGGATACCTCGGCGGGGGCGGGATCATACGAGACGGTGGGTGTAGAGTCGGTGGGCGTTTCGGGCGACTATCTTCTGAAGGTTTTTGGGGTTTCGGCGACGGGTACCGAGGGGGCCTATTCCTTGGAGGTCCTGGTCGAATCCGGGGGTTCGTGTCAACCCGACGACTTGGAACCGAACAACACACAAAACGACGCCTTGCCGTTGATGGATGGCGACCTCTTGCCAAACCTTAACATTTGTTGTGATGCCGATTGGTTCGAGATCACGGGCAGTTCGGGGTCCGCCACTATAAAGGTAACCAGCACGCAGCCCGGGGCCGTGTCGGCCGCCCTGGTCAAGTCGGGGTCGGCCCAGGTGGCGATACCCTGCGTGTCAGGCACCTGCACCTCTACTGTAGTCCTGACGTCAGCGCCCTTGTTCCTTGTTGTTGACGGGAAATACGGGGCATCGTATACGCTTGAACTGAACGTGGACTCTGGGACCACATCTGGCAGTTGCTCCGCAGCATGTGCGGGTGATGCCGGTGGTTGCTATTGCGATCCGGACTGCTTGCTCTATGGCGATTGCTGTCCGGACGCCTGTGCCGAGTGCGGAGTCTGTTAGCCACGAGGTTGGCGTATGACTTGGCGACATGGGCTGGTCTGCCTGGCGGCTGTACTCGAGATTGGCTGCGCTTCTGGCGGCCAGCGCTGCCTGGCCGTATTTGTGGATCGGGCCGATTTGTCGCAGCCCACGGCCCGTCCGGCCCTGCCGCCGCCCTGTGTCTGGTTGACGCATCCCCAGGATTTGCCCAACATTCCCAGACGCCTGCGTTTCCTTGACCCAAACGAACGAACCCAGTTTCTGCGCCAGATTCGGGAAGCGGATCAGCTCTTTTTTTCGGCGGGGCCTCAGGAAGGAGCCCGTGCCATTTCCGACGTCATAGACCGGATGAGGAGTCGGACCGAATGGCTTCCGACGGCCCCCAAGGATCGGGCATTAACGTATGGAGTGGTCGCCACGTGGATGCGGTTGAAGGCTGAGGCCGGCGAACCCGGGGCGGTGCAAGAGAGCGCACTCTGGTTGGCGGTTCACATGTCCGACCAGCAACCAAGCGTGCGCTCCATGCCGCCGGAGTTAGAACTTCTGGCCTCTCGGATGCTGGAGCGGGTTCGGGCGTCGCACGTGAAGATTGACATTGAGCCCCCCGCCGAGTGCCAAGAGCCCGCCGGGGTGTTTATGGATGGTCTGGCGCTGGGCACCTTGCCCCTGCACATCATGGTTCCTTTGGGGGAGCACACATTCTGGGTTCAGTGTGGTTCGCTTACTTCTTGGGTTCGAGTCGTCGGAGTGGAAGCACCGTTGCGGCTGACCGGGATTCGCATGCACCAGGAGTCGTCCCTTGGGCTGGGCCCAGAGTTTTTGCAGTGGCGTTCCTCGCAAGCCCCCATCCAGGACCCGCAGTTGCTGCGATCGGTCGCTACGTGGGCCGGGATTGACGCGGTGGTGATGCCCGGTACCGTGCCCGGGGAATTGGCCGTGGCGATGCCGGATAAGGTCGTGGCGGTCACCTTGGGCGAATCGCAGCCTCTGGAGTTGCCGGACTTTCTGGAGCGCCCCCATGCGCTGCGGTGGGCAGCAGCGGGCAGTGCCGGGCTGGCGGCGGTGTTGGCGGCAGGGGGTGTTTGGGCCAACCTGGAGTACAACGATCTGGTCCAACGGACCAACGGTGGCGTGGTGGATGGTCGGGACGAGGCGGCCCCTTGGCAGACCGGCGCACAGGCCCTTTATCTGTCTGCCGGGGCGGCACTGGCTGCAGGGGTTGGATTTCTGATTTGGGACTGGGTTACGGCGCCTGCGGAGGCAGAGCCGTTATTCATCATAGAAACGGGTCAAAAATAGGGGATTACGTTCTTCGTAGAGGGTTTCGGCCAACTGGTCTGCGACTCGCACTCGGATGCGTTGCAAGGCGCAGAACGTCTCGGAAACTTGCGTGGGGTCACCGGTGGCATCCATGTTGATGCACCCGCACCAATGCCTGCAGCGACCTTGGATCTCACACGTGGGGCAGGGCGGCTTTTCCAAGCCGACTCGGTATCGCTGGTCTTCCATCCGTTCTTGGATAATGCCGGTGTCAAGATGGCCGATGGCAATGTCCGACCTGGAGCCATCCGCCGCGATGCGATCACAGGGATAGAGCGTTCCGTCGATGTCTATGGAGACTTTGCCCAGGCCGAAGGGGCAGAACTGATGGGGGAAATAGCCACGAACGTGGGATTCGATGGGTTCATCAAATAAATCGAGGGTGAGATCCACATCGTCTCGATATAACAGCAGCAGTTCATGGGAGACTTTCTGCAGTTGCTCTTCCAGTTTCTGCAGTTGCTCCGGGGTCCAGGAGTGGGTCACAGAGAGGGCCACACTCATGCGTCGAACGCCCAGGGAACGGGAGAGAAACCGAAACGAGTCGGCCAAGGTGTCCATGTTATAGGGCGAGACCACCGAGGCAGGCTCCACGAAGGCACCGGCCTGATACAGCCGATAGAGCGCCTGTATGGCCAACGAAGCAGAAGGCCGTCCGTCGGGGAAATGGCGGTGTTTGTCATGGCCAGCGGGGACGCCGTCCAGGCTTAGTTGGACCAAAAACCGATGGTGGGCAAAAAATCGGGCATCGGCGTCGGTTAACATGGTGCCGTTGGTGGAAGTAGAGAACCCCACTCGGATTCCCCACTCTTCGGCCATTTTCTCGGCGGTATTTACGGCATGGGAGAGGCCTTTTCGCACCAGCAACGGTTCGCCGCCAAAGAAGCCAAAGCCCGCTGTACCTTCCAGTTTGCTGTGCTGCAAGGTCCAATGCACCGCTTCGAAGATGCGTTCGGGAGGCATGTCCAAATGAGTCAGGCCGTCGCTGCCGGCCAAGGCGGGCGTTCGTCGTTTCTGATAGCAGTAGTCACACTGCAGATTACAGCGCCGGGTCAGGAACAGAATGCTGTGCATTCGAACGTTCTCCCCAAAAAACGAGCAGTCCGAGGAACCCTATCGGGTGGTCTCGGGGCGTTGATCTGTCGCCAAGTCATCCGAAGTAGTCTCCCCGGAAGTGGCATCGTCGAGGGTCTCGACGACATCGGGGGCGTACAAGTCGGCTGCGGATTGTTCCACGGTATCGGTTGGCGCCACAACACGGCTATCTGGGCCAGTGTCGGTTCTGGAGAACTGGTCTTGCCGATAGGGCTGTGCGTCATACGAAGTATAGGGCATGGCCCCACACTTCGGAGCCAATGCTACCGCTGCCAGCAAGGAAAGACCCACAAGTTCCCGGCGGGGCGACCGGGCGGGTTTTTCCTGGAGTTCATTTCGCCGTGGATACCGTGGTTGCGACATCGCTCACCTCGTGGGGCGGAGTATACGTTAAGGGTTCGGGCGCCACAACAGCGGAAGTTCAGAAACTCAGGAAGAGGCCGACGGCAGGGTGACGCGGAAGGTAGAGCCGACCCCCGGGGTTGAGGAGACGGAGATGGTTCCTCGGTGCGCCAGGACGATGTGTTTCACGATGGCCAGCCCCAGGCCGGTGCCCCCCAGTTTTCGGGAGCGGGCTTTGTCCACCCGATAAAAACGCTCGAAGATTCTGGGAAGGTGTTCCGGCGGGATTCCGGCGCCGTGGTCCTGGACTTCGACTCGGACCAGAGGCCCAGCCCGATTTACCCTGACGACGACCTTGGTACCCGGGGGGCTGTATTTGATGGCGTTGTCGAGCAGGTTAATGAAGGCTTGTTCCAGAAGTGGTTGGTTCATGACCACGCTGACCTTGGCTTCGGATTCCAACTCGATCTCGACGTTGCCCATTTGGGCTTTGGCACGGCACAACTCGACCACATTGACCAGTGCCGGTCGAAGGGGGCCGGGCTGAAGCAGATCGGGATTGTCGTCGAAGCCTTGTTCCAGTCGAGAGAGGGTCAGCAAGTCCTCGATGATTCGGGCCAGCCGTTCGACGTGTCGGGCCACGATGTCCAAAAAGTGCCGAGCCTGCTCGGGGTCGTCCAAGGCACCGTCCCTCAGGGTTTCGACGAAGCCCTGAATGGACGTAATGGGGGTTTTTAACTCGTGGGAGACGTTGGCTACGAACTCTTTGCGAAGTTCTTCCAGTTTGCGAAGCCGGGTGATGTCGTTCAGCACGATCAGGGCGCTGTGTCGGCTGGATTTGGGGTCATCCACGGGCGAACCGTGAACCACCAGTGAGCGCTCTTCATAGGCCAGATCCAACTCAATGGGAGTGCCGCTTTCCAGGGTGGAATCCACCACTTCCAGAAGTTCGGAATTTTGGGTCAGTTGGTTTAGCCACTTGCCTACGGCGTCCTCGGGGTGTTCCACCCGTAGCAGGTCGCATGCGGCCTGGTTGCAGCCGGTGATGCGCCCATCGGGGTCCACGACTAGCACGGCCTCCAGCATGGAAGCGAACACGGCGTTCAACTCGCTTCGCTGGCGTTCGATGGTATCGAAGCGCTCTTGCAGACCTTGCGCCATGCTGTTCATGGCCTGGGCCAGGCTTCGGACTTCCCTGGAAGCGCTGGCGGCCACACGCACGGTCAAATCACCCGCAGCCAGCCTGTCTGCGGCATGCTCCAATTCTTCCATGGGCCGAGTGACTCGTCGAAGGAACCAGAACATGATGGCTGCAAGCAGAAGCGCGGTTCCCAACGCGGCCAACCCCACCGAACCGTAGAGGGACCCCAGAGGCCTCGCCAGCGCCTCCAGGGTTCTTGCAGCTCGGACCACCAGTGCAGGCGAACCATCCCGTTGCGCAGGCACCGCCACGTACAGCATCTCTACGCCCAGGGTTTTGCTTAGTCTGCGGGCCACGCCCACGTCACCGGCAAAGGCCGCCTTGATCTCTTGCCGATTGTGATGCGATTCCATGTCGCCGGGTTCTTTCGCCGAATCGCACAGCACCGAACCGTCGGCACCCACGATGGTGAATCGGGAATCGAACAGCGACCCGGGCACCCGGCAAAGGGCGCCCAGCCTATTGTCGGAGACATGGCTCACCTGCTCGGCCACAAAACGGGCCTCGTGAGCCAGCCGTTCGACCTCCTCGGCTTCACGCAAGTTAAGGAAACTGCGTCCCGCAAATGCAGCGGCACCCAGCGAGGCCGCTACCAGCACCATCAACAACGGAATCAGCAGGCGCCAGAACAACTTCCAGCGCCGGCGGGGCCTTGCTTCGGCGATTTCTCGTTTTCTGCCGGGACTCATACCTGTTCCCGAAAGCGGTATCCTACACCCCGGACAGTCTCAATCAGGTCGGCCAGTTCGCCCAGTTTGCGTCGAATTCCCACGACCTGCACGTCCACCGAGCGATCCGTCACCGGATAGTCGTCGCCCTTTACGCCGTCAATGATTTGGGTGCGTGTGAAGACCCATCCCGGACGCCGGGCCAGATACAGAAGGATGGAAAACTCGCTGGCGGTCAGGTCCACTTTGGCCCCGTTCACCAATACTTCGTGTTTTAGTGTGTCCAGGGTCAGACCCTCGATGTGCATGACGCCGGTGCTGGGCACCTCTTGGGTGCGACGGCGTCGCAGGGCCGTCTTGATGCGTGCCAGCAGGATTCTTGGACTGAACGGTTTGGTGACGTAGTCGTCGGCACCCATCTCCAAACCCACCACGATGTCTGCCTCTTCGCCCTTGGCCGTCAGCATGATGATGGGCATTTCCGAAGTCTCGGCGCTGTTCTTCAGGATTCGGCAGACGTCCAGGCCGTCCAGCCCGGGAAGCATCAAATCCAGCACCAACAAATCGGGCAGGGTGGTGCGGGCCTCTTCAAGGGCCGCTTCGCCCGAGGTGACACATTTGACCTCGTAACCCTGCTTGCGAAGGTTGTAGGCGACCAGTTCCAGGATGTCTTCTTCGTCGTCCACGACCAGAATTCGGCGCTTTTCCATTGCCACTCCCCATGCAGCCTGCGTTGGGTTTACCCCACCCATATTAGCAGATGATGAGCGGCGGGGAACGATTTTCCGATTGTTGACATGCCCTCGGGTCCCGGAGTAGGGTGCTGTCCCCAAGGGCAGATCGGCCCACTGACGTGACTTCCCGTGAAATCGGAGCCTGACCATGTGGGGATTTGCAGCGACCATCTTCCTGAGCGCCTTTCTGCTTTTCCAGATTCAGCCGCTCATCGGCAAGTACATTTTGCCCTGGTTCGGCGGCACCCCCGCCGTCTGGTCCACGTGTATGTTGTTCTTCCAAATCCTGCTGCTGGGCGGATATGCCTATGCCCATGCCGTGGCCAGTCGACTGACTCCCAAACGACAAAGCCAGGTTCACGGAGCCCTGCTTCTGGTATCGCTGGTGATGCTTGGTGTCACGGCGTTCTTCTGGAACAGCCCCATCACCCCGGGGGAGGAGTTCAAACCCGGCGACAGTTCCATGCCCATACCCAGAATTCTGCTGGTGTTGGGCCTGGGGGTGGGGCTTCCCTACTTCCTGCTTTCGACCACGGGGCCCCTGGTGCAAAGCTGGTTTGCCCGGATCTATCCTGACCGTTCTCCCTACAAACTGTACGTGCTGTCCAACGTCGGGTCCCTGCTGGCCCTGCTCTCCTATCCCTTTGTGTTCGAGCCCATGCTGCCCTTGACCACCCAGGCCAACGCCTGGTCCGTGGGGTTTGTGGTGTATGGAGTGTGTGTGCTGGTTCTGGCGTGGGTCCTGGCCAAGAAGGCGGGAAGTTTGCCCGCACAGCCCACACTGGAAGTCGCTTCGGAACAAGAGGGCGTTTTGGCGGCCCGCACTGCGGAAATTGATCCCCTAACGGCGACGCCGGAGCAACTGGCAGCGGCCCTGGGGGTGGAGCACAAGGAACGCACGGATCAAGAGGCGCCGCCCACTCTGGGTCGACGGATACTCTGGATGTCGCTGGCGGCCGTGGCGTCGCTGATGCTGCTGGCTACCACAAATCAGATGTGCCAGGAAGTGGCGGTGATTCCCTTCCTGTGGATTCTGCCGCTGGTGTTGTACCTTTTGACCTTCATCCTGGTCTTTTCCAAGGACATCTACTCGGCTCGGATCATCTGGATACCTGCCTTGGTCCTTTCGTCGGCGGCCACCATTTGGGCGATGTTCGAGGGCGTGGACCTGGGGATTGTCGCCCAGGTGTCGATCTATTCGGCGAACTTGTTCATCGTTTGTATGGTGATGCATGGCGAGATGGTCCGACTGCGTCCGCATGCCCGCTATTTGACCTCGTTCTATCTGATGATGTCTTTGGGCGGTGCGCTGGGGGGCCTGTTCGTTTCGGCCGTGGCGCCTTTTGTGTTCCTGGGTTTCTGGGAGTTGGATCTTGGCATCGCCTTCACCTGGATTCTGGTGCTGGTGCAACTGTACCGAATTCGAAGTGTGGGATACGCCAGCACGGGGTTGCGGGCGGCTCGAATGGCGGCCGGGGCGGCAACGGGCATTGTGATCGCGTTCCTTGGTTATCATATTTACACGAATATGGGCGATACTGTGTATTTGTCCCGTAATTTTTACGGTCTTTTGCGGGTGAAAAAAGAGGTCTCCAGTTACAGCGACCGCGAGGTGCATCGGCTAACTCATGGGGCCATCACTCACGGTTTACAGTACACCCAACCCGAGCTGTGGTGTGTGCCGACCAGCTACTACGGCCCCACAACGGGTGCCGGCCTGGCCATCAATTTCCATCCCAAACGGGTGTTGCCTGACGTTCGCGGCAAGTCGGCCGAAGGCGAAGTGGACCGGTCGCTGGAAATCGGCGCCATCGGCATGGGCACGGGAACCTTGGCGGCCTTGGGCGAGCCCGGGGACCGAATGCGGTTTTATGAGATCAATCCCGAGGTTATCGGGATTTCAAAGGGCCCCAACGCCGTGTTTAAGTACTCGGACCATTGTCCCGCCAAGGTGGATGTGGTCGAGGGGGATGCCCGAATCACCATGGAGAGGGAAGTCAAAGAGGGCCGAGCGGGCTTCTATGATGTGTTGCTGCTGGATGCCTTCAGCAGCGATTCGATTCCGGTGCACTTGTTGACCGTGGAAGCCGTGCAGTTGTACCTGAAGGCCATGAAACCCGACGGGATTCTGGTGGTACACATTTCGAATCGCCACCTGGACCTTCGGCCCGTGGTGTTCGGCATCGCCGAGCATCTGGGGCTTCGTGCCGTCACCGTGGACTATGATGCGGACAACGCCCGGGACTTGTATGGTGCAACCTGGATTATCGTCACGAACAACACCGAGTTTTTCGATACCTACCCGGTCAGCGACCTGCTGAAGCAAGACGAACCGCCCTATAAGAAGATCCCGCTCTGGACCGACGATTACAGTAATCTAAGTATGATTTTGAAGTGACCGCTAATCAGAGCCACGACCGTAAGGGAGTGGGCAAAGACAAACCAAAGGGACCACGAAGTGTGCTAATCAGTGCCACGACCGTAAGGGAGTGGGCAAAGACAAACCAAAGGGACCACGAAGTGTGCT
>CAYTWV010000051.1:12931-14326 GCA_964442235.1 uncultured Myxococcales bacterium
AATCAGTGCCACGACCGTAAGGGAGTGGGCAAGCCATATCAGCATAATACCTCAAATGCATATACGGATTGCATGCCCCCGGGTCGTGGTCCCGACACAACCGTGGCACCGGGCGCGCCCACTCCCTCACGGTCGTGGCACAGACGCAACAGCGGCACAGACGCACTAGGAGACCAAATGCACCGACATCCGGGGACGATTGCTAACTAGATTTGTCGTATAGTTTCCAATGCCAGCGCAACTGCGTCTTGTATGGCCGCTTTGGCCTGTTCGGGCGGTGCAAAGGGTCCTTCGCCGCCGATAATGGCAAGAATGGCGCCGGTGGACACAGGCAGCGTTTCGCCTTGCTGTCGAAAGAGCTGGGTATAGTACTGACCCAGAATAAACAGGTGGGACGCTTCCATCTCGGAAGCCATGGTGCCCAAGGCCTTTAGGTGGTTCATATATCGTTCGTGGCTTTCCGGATCGGGTCCCACTTTGAACTCACGGGCGAACAGCGAATCCTTAGAGTGGACCACTCCCCAGTGCACGTTGCCGGCGTGGGACGCGATTTGTGATGCCCGCCGGGAGGCCTCGACCAGATTCAAGCAGGCCAGGGCGGGAAATTCGGGCGGGGCGTAATTTTTCGAAGCGCCTTCGTCTCGAACGGCACCGGTAGCGACCACAAGGTCCCCCACATTAATGTGAGGAACCTGCAACGACCCCGCCGTACCGACCCGAAGAATGACCCGTGCCCCCAGCAGGATTAGTTCATTAACGATGATGTCCAGACTGGGCGTGCCCATGCCCGATGCGACCGAGGCCACGTCCACGGGGCCGTGGGGGGAATCCAATGTTCCCAGGTACAGGTTATGGGCTCGGGCGCTGGGGCAGACATGAAGGTCCTTGAACGAACCGGCGATCTCTTTGGCACGCCCGTCGGAACCGGGCAAAAACACATAACGACCTCGGCCCTGGTTGCCGGCCAGATCCTGTGGAGTCGCCGAGATATGGTGGGGGGTAAACGTGCCTTCCATCATGACTCTCCTCCGGCCTGTTTCAACAGGCTTCCCAACAGGGTAAGGCGGGCGTCGCATAATTTCACAAGGGCTTGGGCCGAACACCAGGCATCGCCCTGCGGAGGCGAGTCCCAGCGACTGCGATAGGCCTGATAGAGCGCCTCGATTTCGGCCTCGGGCACGCCAATCCAGGTCTTGGCCTTGACCTCTTTCAGCAGGTCCAACGAGTTGTATTCGGTTTCGGGCCAGCGTTCTTTCAGGGCCTCTCGAAGGGTATAACCCCGTTTGCCCAGGCCACGTACCTGCTCCCAGTAACTGACCACGTCCTCAAGGTACTCTCGCACATCAAACGAGCGGGAGCCTGCGTCATAAATCACACAACATTCCAGAACGGGAG